>DAIPIF010000012.1:5822-19861 GCA_036770925.1 Psychrobacter sp. | reverse complement strand
GCTGAGCACTTGAGCCCCAGCGCCTGCGCATTAAAAAAGTCATCGAGACTGGCGATATTACTATCGGCGACAATGGTGAGTTGAGGCTTTTTGGTCACCGCTTTATTATTATTTATCATTAAGCATCCTTATCAGTAAACATCAGTCATTTACAGTTTATCATTGTTTTATTTATGCCAGATGACTTATGGTTGAGGTTTGGTGGCTGTCTCGCCATCCTCAGCAGACACTTGAGACTGACCATCAATTAATTCGACCTCTATGGGCGCAAACAGCTCGTTTTTATGTTGAGAAATCCACTCACGCCATACTGCCAAGCCAATCGCTAACACCACAGGTCCGATAAACAAACCCACAAAGCCAAATGCCGTCAGACCGCCCAAAACCCCAATAAAGATAATAATAAAAGGGATTTTGGTGGCACCACTGATAACGATAGGGCGAATCAAATTATCCACCCAACTGATAACCAACGTGCCCCACACCGCCAAACTGATACCCTCAACCGTATGCCCTTGACTGAGGAGCCACACCGATACCGCGCCCCACGCAAACGGCGTGCCAAAAGGGATGAGCGCGATGATAAAAGTCACAACCGTCAATAAAATAGGACTGGGCGCACTGGCAAAATAATAACCCACCCCTGCCAGCAACGCTTGTGCCAGCGCCGTCAAGCCAATACCATACACCACCGCGCGCGTGGTCATACCGACAGAGTCGATATAACCATCGATACGATTACCAATGATATTACGCAGCGCTTGACGAATTTGACGCACCAAACTGGTGCCATCACGATAAAAGAAAAACAGGGTCATCAGCGCCATACCCAGCTTAGTCAAACTACTAAACACCACATCCAAAGCGACTTTGCCATAATACAGATGCGACTGCACCCACGTTCTAAACGTCTCAAGCGTGCCCTCAGGGTTTTTATTAATCTGCCATAAAACATCTTTGATTTGCTGACCAATAAACGGCAAATCCTTAATCGAATCTGGCACATCTAAATAGCCCGCTTTAATCCGATAAATAATCGTGCCAAACAGAGAGAGCGCTTCTTGCTGCAAGATAAACAAGCTGATAATTAAAGGAATACCGATAATAAGCGAGATGCTCACCGTCATTATCATGGCACTAAAGCCTGAGCTAAACTTTACTTTTTCATGAAAAAAGGTATAAATAGGGAAAGTTACATACGCCAAAATCGCCGCCCATAAGGCAGGTACAATAAAAAACTGTATCACTTGAAAACATAAAATAAACAGCGCGACTAATAGGGTAATTGCCAGCAGCCGCTGAATAATAAACTCTTTTGTCCAGTTTTCCATCATAACCTACGAACCAATACGTGTATAAACCAATGATTGATAGCAAAAACTATCAGGCGGCGCTTTCAAAATGTATCGTTATGCCCACGCGTCTCATATGCACCTAGATAGTCGCCATGCTGCTGATTTTGTGGGCGGCATACTCTGATGACTCACGGTCATTATGCAATAAGCTTAAGTAAATGAATAACACTAAGTTGTAATTTTTACTTACAATTTTATTTATAGCAAACAAGCATTTGCTGCACTTTAAGCCCTAAATAAGCCGCAAATAACAGTGCGTGCTTGGCGTATTTTTGTTGTATCAACCCTAGATTAAAACACCACCGCGTTCTCGTTGCGGTAATAATTGATGGTATACTAAAGGCACTATTTTGCATTTTAAAATAGCGCTATACCATTAATAGCGTTTTATTTTGCAATACTTTTGATGATGGGCCTCTTTTACTCGCATTGGCAATGATTTAAGGTCTTTATTGAGTGCATATCCTGCTGCTTGCAGCTTTTAAGCCATATAATTTAACTTTATGACCTAACTTATTTATCACGACCTGCGCCGCATCCCATAATTGAATGACTGGTTTAGATACGTATGCCACTGGCATATTTTGAGCCTCACACCAGTGACATTCACCATAATGTAACAACTATTTTAAATACTAAATTGATAGGAAAAACAACAATGTCAACTGATAATAATACCGCAAACCTTACTACGAATAAGGACGCGAGCACCGCTAATACGACGGTAAATGGCGTCACTTTTGCGTTGGCGCAATCGCATTTTTTGGTAGGCGACATCAGCGCCAATGCCAAAAAAATGCGCACCTTAGCGCTACAAGCCCGCGAGCAAGGGGCAGATGTTATTATCTTCCCTGAGCTGGCATTATTAGGCTATCCGCCCCAAGACTTATTATTACGCCCCAGTTTATCAGGACGCATCAAAAGCGCGTTGGCAGGCTTGAGCGATATCGATGATATTGTGATGATTGTCGGCTACCCGCATGTTGACCATCACGGCACCTTTAACTCAGCCGCTATCTTGCATAATGGGCACCAAAAGGGCTTTTATCATAAGCAAATTTTGCCAAATTATGGGGTGTTTGATGAGCGCCGTTATTTTGATAAAGGTCGCAATCAAGTCTTATTTGACTATAAAGGCATCACTATTGGGCTATTAATTTGTGAAGACTTGTGGGAAAAAGCGCCGATTACTGAGCTAAAAAAACAAGGCGCTGACCTGATTATTAGCCTCAACGCCTCGCCTTTTGAGATGCAAAAGCAAGACAGTCGCAAAACCATGTTAGCCAAACGCAGCCGCGAAAATAATTTACCGATTATTTATGTCAATGCGGTCGGCGGTCAAGACGACTTGGTATTTGACGGTGGCTCAATGGCGATACAAGCCGATGGCAGCATCGCTCATGAAGCCTCGCGCTTTATGAATCAGTTGTTATTGACCACTTTGGATGTCAATACCGCGACCTTTAATACCCAAACCAAAGCGCCTTTATCCTTGAGCCGTGAGTCCGAGATTTATCAAGCATTAGTGGTGGGTTTACGTGATTATGTCAATCATTCAGGATTTACGGGCATTATCGTTGGGCTCTCAGGCGGTATCGATTCAGCGCTGACCTTGTGTATCGCGGTCGATGCTTTGGGCGCGGATAAGGTCTATGCGGTCATGATGCCGTATGAGTATACCTCAAAAATCAGCTTGGAGGACGCGCAAGCACAAGCCCGCCGCTTGAATGTCTCTTATACCGTCTGTCCTATTTTTGATGCAGTGGAAGGCATACGCCATACCTTAGCGCCGTTATTTAATAAGTCGCCTGCTGATACCACTGAAGAGAATATCCAAGCGCGCGCCCGCGGGGTTATCTTGATGGCATTGTCTAATAAATTTGGGCATTTGGTCATCACCACGGGCAATAAATCTGAGCTGGCGGTCGGTTACTCGACATTATATGGCGATATGGCAGGCGGTTTTGATGTGCTCAAAGACGTCTATAAGTCGCAAGTCTATGATTTAGCCAGCTATCGCAATCGCCTTGAGGACACGCCGGTTATCCCTGAGCGCGTCATCAGCCGTCCACCATCAGCGGAGCTGCGCCCTGACCAAACCGACCAAGACAGCTTGCCTGATTATGAGGTCTTAGATGGTATTTTGACTTTATATATCGATGAAGATTTGGGTTATCAAGATATTCTCGATAAAGGTTATGAGGCAGATATGGTCGCCCGCATCATTGCCATGGTCGATAATAGTGAATATAAGCGCCGCCAAGCGCCTATCGGCACCAAGATTAGCCATAAAGCCTTTGGTCGTGAGCGCCGTTATCCACTGGTCAATAAATGGTCGCTTAAAGGCTAAATGTAAGGTTAAATCTAACGTTACATAAAGGGCTCAACTCAAGATTAAACCCCTGCCCTTTATGATAAGCAAACGTTCAATTCAATCAGGTCAATCATGATTAGCTGGGTGCTTACCCAGCTTTTTTTGTTGCTGCTGTATGGCATGGTTAACAGAGTTGGCAGGGTAGCCATCACTACTTTTTATTTTATTTTTTCAATGGTTTTATTTTAATCCTTTTCTACTTTTTCTATCCTTATTCGAGTCCCTCATGAGCTTGCTATCCGCTAGTGTCTTTCTTTTATTATTACTGGCGCTGAGCGCCTTTGTCTCTGGCGCTGAGATTGCCATCGCTGCCAGTCGAAAAATCAAACTGCAAGTCATGGCAAAAGACGGCGAAGTACGCGCCCTCGATGTGCTCAATATGCAAGAGCATTCCGGCAGCTTTATCACTGTGGTGCAAGTGGTGCTGAACGCGGTTGCCATCTCCGCCGGTGCGATTGGCGAGTCCGCTATCAGCCCTTATTTGGTGTATTTATTCAGAAATGAAGCCGCAGCATCCATCATATCTTTTGTCATTATTACCAGTGTATTCTCATTAATTGCCGACTTGATGCCCAGACGCCTTGCGATGTCGGATGCTGAGAACATGGCAGTCAAACTGGTGCGCCCGATGATATTGTTAATATTCATCTTCAAGCCGGTGATTTGGGTATTTGATGGTGCTGCCAATTTACTCTTTAAAGCCTTTGGTATCTCAACCGTACGCCAAGATGAGATGACTTCAGAGGATATTTATGCGGTGATGGATGCCGGTGCCGAAGCGGGCGTTATCAAGCGCCAAGAGCATCATTTGATTGAAAACATCTTTGAGATGCAAGAGCGGACGGTGACTTCAGTGATGAATCCGCGCGAGCATATCGTTTATTTTGATACCAAAACCACCACTGAAGAGGTGGTGAGCGTGATGATAAAACAGCCGCATAATAAATTTTTGGTGTGTAACGATGATGATTTAGAACATATCATCGGTTATGTGGAATCGCGGAGCTTTTTGGCATCGGTTCTTGAGCAGCAAGAAGTGTGCTTGACCGATCAAGCGCTACTCAAACCGGCGTTATTTGTACCCAATAATTTATCCTTGTTTGAGGTGCTCGAAACCTTTAAATCAACGGGTTCAGATTTTGCGGTTATCGTCAATGAATACGCGATGGTGGTCGGGGTGATTACCCTAAAAGATGTGATGAGTATCGTTATGGGCGAGCTGGTGACGCTGGAGGAGCAGCCGATTGTCCAGCGCACGGATAACTCTTGGCTTATCGATGGCATGACGCCGATTGAGGATGTCATTCGCGCCATTGGCATCGTCAATTTGCCGCACAGTCAAAACTACGAAACCATCAGCGGCTTTATGATGTATATGCTGCGCAAAATCCCAAAAAAGACCGATTGTATCGAATATGCCAATTATCGCTTTGAGATTTTGGCAACCCATAATCTAAAAATTAATCAGTTGCTGGTGACTAAATTTGAGGACACGCCTTAGTCTTGCCCTAGTCACGCCTCAGTCTCGCGCGCCAAATATAGCACTGCCCACCCGTACCATCGTTGAGCCATGGGCAATCGCCGCCGCCATATCGGCACTCATGCCCATGCTCAGCGTATCCCATGCGGGCAGGTCATGAGCGTTTTTGATATCCATAAACAGTTGCTGCGTGCGCGCAAATGCATCGGTATTGGCTTTGGCAGGAATAATCATCAAGCCGCGTAGTTGCAAACGCTCATAACCTTGGATAGCTTTGATAAGCTGTGGCAATTCCTCAGGTAAACAGCCGGATTTAGTGTCTTCATCATCAATATTAACCTGAATGAGTACGTTTAGCGGCGGCAGAGTATCAGGGCGCTGCTCGTTTAAACGCTTAGCGATAATGTCGCGCTCAAGCGTCTGCACCCAATCAAAATGCTCTGCAATATCACGGGTTTTATTACGCTGAATACGCCCGATATAATGCCAAATAATATCTTGGGTATCGGGATTATCTTGCAAAGTGCTGATTTTTTCAATGGCTTCTTGTAGATAATTCTCCCCAAAATCGCGCTGACCGTGGCGCGCCAAAGTCGCAATCATCTCGGCAGGCTTGGTTTTAGATACCGCCAATAAAGTCACCTGTGCCGATAGCTGCCCAACTTGCTGGCGCACTTGTTGCCAATTCTCTAGCAAATCAGGCGCTTGAGTATTTTGACTATTCATAAGAGTCTCACATAAATGGTATCGCATTTATTTTACATTTAAATGCTTTGGTTGATGGTTAAAAACCCACAGTCTTGTTATGATATTGTTACATTAATTATCCCTTACTAGGCATAATGATATCAGTCGTGACTCAAATAAGTACTTGATATAAAAAACGCCTTATTCAAAAGCCTTTTAGTAAAGGTATCAATTGTTTAGCTAGCATTATTTTTATAAATTCTCTGTATCGTTACCAATAGGAATGCCTTGCCATGAGCGAAAAAAACCCTTTAAGTATTGAAGATTTGCTACGGTTTTGTGTTAAGCATAAAGCATCAGATTTACATATCTCAGCGGGGATGCCCGCGATGATTCGGGTCGATGGTGAGATGACGCGTATTAATATGCCGGCGATGAGCCATCAGGTGGTGCATCAGCTGATTTATGACATTATGAATGATAAACAGCGTGCTGACTTTGAAGAATTTTTGGAGACAGATTTCTCCTTTGAGATTCCAAATTTAGCCCGCTTTCGAGTCAATGCCTTTAACCAAAACCGCGGTGCAGGCGGGGTATTTCGTACCATTCCCTCCAAAGTATTGACCATGGATGATTTGGGCATGGGCGAGGTATTCAAGCGCGTATCGGACTTCAAACGCGGGGTGGTATTGGTCACAGGACCTACGGGTTCAGGTAAATCGACTACTTTGGCGGCAATGATTGATTATATCAATGAAACTCGCAAAGAGCATATCTTAACCATCGAAGACCCAATTGAGTTTGTCCATGAGTCCAAAAAAAGCCTGATTAACCAGCGTGAAGTCCATCGGGATACTTTGGGATTTGAGGCGGCGCTACGCTCGGCACTGCGTGAGGATCCAGACGTTATCTTGGTCGGTGAGCTACGTGACCTTGAAACCATTCGTCTGGCATTAACTGCCGCAGAAACCGGTCACTTAGTCTTTGGCACCCTGCACACCAGCTCGGCGGCAAAGACCATTGACCGGGTGATTGACGTTTTCCCTGCCGCAGAAAAAGACATGATTCGCGCGATGTTATCAGAGTCCTTTCAGGCAGTTATCTCGCAAACCTTATTGCGCAGGCAAACCGGTGGACGTATCGCGGCGCACGAAATTATGCTCGGTACGCCCGCTATTCGTAACCTTATTCGCGAAAACAAAATTGCCCAAATGTATTCCTCTATTCAAACCGGTGCCAGTGAGGGTATGATTACTCTTGACCAGACGCTAAAAAATCTGGTATCTCAAGGCACTATCAGCCGAGATGTGGCGCGTCCTTATGCCAAACAGCCAGAAGCGTTTTTATAATCGTCCTCTGCCGTCACGGTCTGCCGACTTACGCGCGCGGCTTAAACACTTATTTGAATGTGCAATTATAGGTAAATTATGGATTTTGATAAACTGCTGCAGTTGATGATTAAGAGCGACGGCTCTGACTTATTTATTACCGCTGACGTCGCCCCTTCTATGAAAATTAACGGCACTATTCGTCCAGTGGGTAAAACCCCACTGACCGCCGAACAAACCATGATGCTGGTCAAAAGCGTCATGTCGGAGAACCAAAAACAAGAGTTTGAGGAGACCAATGAATGTCAGTTTGCCATTACCGACCAAGGTCAACAAGCGCGTTTTCGGGTCAGTGCTTTTATGCAGCGCGATATGGCGGGGATGATTTTACGGAAAATTGAAAATAAAATCCCCACGGTTGAAGAGCTGCGCCTGCCTGCCTCATTAAAAGAGCTGTCCATGAGAAAGCGCGGTATTATTTTACTGGTCGGTGCAACGGGGACGGGTAAGTCCACCACCATGGCATCGATGATGGGCTACCGTAATAAAAACTCGCATGGGCACATTATTACCATCGAAGATCCCATTGAGTTTGTCCATCAGCATCAAGGCTGTATCGTCACTCAGCGTGAGGTTGGGGTAGATACCTTATCGTTTGAAGCTGGACTCAAAAACACCTTGCGCCAAGCCCCTGACGTCATTCTTATCGGTGAGATTCGTAACCGTGAGGTCATGAACTACGCCATTCAGTATGCAGAAACGGGGCATTTGGTGTTTGCCACCCTCCACGCCAACAACGCCAACCAAGCCTTGGACCGTATCATTCACTTTTTTGAGGCGGATAGACACAGCCAATTGTTCATGGATTTATCATTGAACTTACGGGCTATCATTGCCCAGCAGCTCATCCCGACCCCTGATGGTAAAAGTCGCCGCGCCGCTATCGAGATTTTATTAAACTCGCAGCTGATTAGTGACCATATCCGTAAAGGTGAAGTGCACGAAATTAAAGAAATCATGACCCGCTCGCGCAATAGTGGCATGCAAACCTTTGATCAGGCACTGCTTGATTTATATGAAAATGGTGAAATCACCTATCAAGATGCCATCAGACACGCCGACTCACCCAATGATTTACGCCTAAAAATCAAGCTCAGTGGTAAAAGTGGTGAGCACAACCTCGATGAGGGCGCGGATAAACTGTCTTTAGATATCAATTAAAGGACAGGCGTTGGTTGAGGTGAACTAAAACTAAGCGCTCGCTAGACATTAAAAACAGCCCTAAATTAGGGCTGTTTTTATGAGCTAAAAGCAGATAACTGACTGAGCATTATATTATCTGGCATTATCCTGACAGTCTTGATGACTGCAGACCCCATACAGCACTAAAGCATGCCCTGAGAGTTTAAAACCATGCTCCTTTGCTACTTTTAGCTGCTCTTTTTCGATGACTTCATTATGAAACTCGATAATCTTGCCACAGCCATCACATACCAAATGATCATGATGCTCATCTTGGGTAATCTCAAAGACCGACAGATTATTCTCAAAGTTATGACGCTCAACGATACCCGCCTGCTCAAACTGAGTCAGCACTCGATAAACCGTTGCCAAACCCACATCTTCTCCTTGCTCAATCAGCGCCTTATAGACCTCCTCTGCACTCATATGATGCAGCTCCGCGGTGGCTAACAGCTCTAAGATTTTGATACGCGGCAACGTTACTTTGAGTCCAGCTTTACGTAAATCTTGATTGGTAAAAGTCATAATATTCCTTTTGACTATTAAAGTCTTCACAAATGAAAAGAGAAGTTAAATCGTTATTTGGGATCAATAGTGGCTGAGGAGATGCAATAGCGGTCATAATCAATCGATGTCTAAGCGCTGATGAGCTGTTGAGAATTACCGCATAGTTCTATCGTAAGTCTATGAATTTACAATAAAAATAGCAAGCTCACTAGCGAGTAAGTCCTAAGCTTGAGTCTGTAGCGTTTGCTAAATAATGTCGTAAGTGATAGGCAATTGCAAGTAAATGACGTATCATTTATCCATGATTGCCGGTCAAACTTGCAGCAACTGCCAAGCACCGCACCTAACCCATTTTTTATGAGTCATCTTACCATGATAAAGTCGTCAATTTTTCGTCCCCTGAGCCGCAGCCGTTCATTACGTACGCTTATTTTTGCTAGCAGTATCGGGGCTATGCTCACTCTATCTGGCTGCTCGATGCTGAGCGTCTATAAAATTGACTTGCCCCAAGGCACGCCCATTACCCAGACGCAAGCCCAAAAGCTGCGCGTCGGGATGAACCAAAACCAAGTGCTGTATATCCTTGGCAGCCCTGCCATTAGAGACACGCTTGCGCCCAACCGTTGGGATTATATCTATGATTATCAAGCGGGTACAGAAGGCGTACGTAAAGGTATCGCTGATGTCAAAAACGCCAGCCAACACCTGAAGATATATTTTGATGCCAATGGTATCGTAAATCGGATTGAGGGGCTAGAGACGCTGCCGGTCTCTTAACAGCACGCTCAGCCATTGTAGACAGACCTTGATTATCAGGGCGGTTTATCATAAGCGTGCGGCGCTCCTCTTACGATGAGGACGCCGCTTTTTTATCTTGAGCGCGTTTATCACTCATCTTAGTTTTACGCTGTGACATCGGATCAGCGCTCAAACTACGATACACCTCAATACGATCCAGTGCTTGCAAGGGATAATTTAAGGGCTGCTTTTGGGCATAAATACCCACGTGCCATAACTTAGCGGTAGGAGTTGTCACCTCAAGCACCTGCTCGCACCATGCTGCCAATGCAGGGAACTGCGTCAGCCAACCGGCTTGCGCAAGCGCCTGATATAGAGTCGTCCCCGCAGGGACCGACAAGCTCAAATAATGCTGGGTTTGCGCGCTTTCAGCGTAGGCTAAATAAACCCTGAGGTGTGGCACGTTTGGCTTTGACGCCTGTCCTGCCGCATTATCATTATTCACATTATCATTATTCAAATTATCATGATTACTGTTCGTTAGCTCAACCACTGTAGCACCCAACCTATCAGAGCTAAAATCAACGCCAGCGGTACAATCAGCCGAATCGCGACTCGCCAGAGATTATAAAAAGCCTCATTGCCAAAGTTTAGTGACTTACGTAAATGGCTTATTTTCATCTGCCAACCAGCAAAAACCGATAATAATAATACAGCCGCGCT
Organism: Psychrobacter sp.; assembly: GCA_036770925.1. Lineage (GTDB taxonomy): Bacteria > Pseudomonadota > Gammaproteobacteria > Pseudomonadales > Moraxellaceae > Psychrobacter. The sequence continues at coordinate 9,427 of DAIPIF010000012.1, read as the reverse complement.
GCTAACAATCACCAATAAACCAACCAACCACTGAGTCGGGATAGCGACAACTAATAGCAAGCCGAGCACTAAAGTTAATACTAAGCTTAATAATAAACCGAATTTGTGCGCCAATTGTTGAGCGGCATAATGCAGCAGATAACTGACCACAAATAACACCCCGACCCAATATAACAGCTGTCCAATAGGCGGCAGAGCTAAGCCGCTGATAAATAACGCCACCACCCCCACCAATAACTGCAGTGTCCAGATGGGCAATACCAACTTACTGGCGCGGTAACCATCAGCGCCATCAGCGCCCTGCTGCAAGCTTGCCCGTGACGCATGATAGGGATCAGGCGCAACCGCCGTGACCATTTGCTTATGAATGAGATGCTGACCGAACCAATAAATACCTGTGCCCGCGCCCACACTGACCAACGCCAACGCTACTGCTCGCGCCCACTCGCTCAGACTGATATTGGTCATCGCAAAATTGATTTGCGGCAGACCATTGACCATGCCGAGCCCCAAACCTATGACCATCAGCCCCAAACCAATAGGCAGCGGCGCAACGCCAAGCAAGCTTAGTAACACTGCAATAACCATCAGTCCCGCAGCGACCGCAAAGCTTGGAATACTAGGCGCACTACTGAGCTCGGCAAGCGCCGATAAGATACCGCTGCTCGCACCTGATACCACCAGCGCCGCAATGACTATAGAGACCAGCGCCGCAAGCCAACCAAAGCTGCGCCATAACGGACTGGCATCTGCCTCACGGGTCAGCTTTTGCATACCCGCGATGGGCGCTTCTGTACTGCGATAAGCGAGCGCAATTTCGGCATAGACCACGGGGAGCGATACCAACACCATTGCCAATAACCACAGCAACCAAAAATCAATCTCGCCGATTGAGGCGGGCGCAAACCAGCGAAAGAGTAATAAAGGCAATAAAGCGGCGATAAAATAAGAAGCATAGCGGATCATCATAATCTTAATCCAAACGATCTAAAGTGAGTAATATAAATAATAAATGGATACCGAGCAATTATACAGACCCAGTCAGCGCACCTGTGATTTTGTTTTTAGGGCAGGTTTGATGGGTTCGTAAATTGAGAATAAATAGCTATAAAAAAACCCCGAAGTCGGGGTTTTTTTACTACAGTCAGCACCTATCAGTGAGCGGCAATCCTACAAAATACAGGCGTCATGATAATAAGCTGAAGCACTATTAATGAATAGCACTGATATAATCTGACAAGATACGAATATCACGATCTGATAATCTGGCGGCAACCATCTGCATCATGCCTTTTTCGCCTTCTTTAGCAGCATCGTTATAACGCATTTGGTCATCACCGGTGACATCATCCTCGCGTCCCGCTGCACGGAAAAGCTTTAACTGAATAGAGACATACTCCGCATGCTGCCCACCCAAACGTGGGAAAGCGGCCCAAGCATTACCAGCGGCATCAGGACCATGACAACCCGCACAGCCAATCACACCGCGCGCTTTAGCGCCGCCTAGATATAGCTTAGTGGCTTCTTGAGTGGTCGCAGGATTACCGTAACCGACAGTCCATGGTGCTTGCTCGGAGTAGTATCCAGCAACGTTTGCGATATCTTGCTGAGATAAGTTCGCCACTTGTGACTGCATGATACCGTTTTTGCGATAGCCGGACTTAAAGTTCACCAGCTGCTTATATAAATACTTAACATTCTGACCACCCAAATTCGCTTGAGTGGGGATAACGCTCACGCCATCAACACCATGACAAGCGGCACAGACGGACTCTGCGATTTGCTTACCGGCATTAACGTCGTATTCAGGAACAGTGATAGCAGCTTGTACGCTGAAACTTGCAACGCATAAGCTGGCGGCAGCGATTAACTTTTTCATTGATACGAATCCTACTAACTCGATATAAGCATTTGTGGAATGACTGTTGTTTAGTATAATGCGCGCTCAAAGCAAGAATTACGAAGCGTCATCAGACGAATGAGCTGCCTAGCATTTAGCCTACCTACTGGCTACTTGATATCGTAAATAGGTAGGTTTAAGCTCTTTTTCACTAACAGTACAGAAACATTTACTAACATCAGGGTTTATTTGCGATTATTATAGCAAGACTTTATAGCATTTGCCTACTTAATCGTCGTCTAATCAGCGCATCTGTTGATTTTTCTAGCGCCACGCGGCTCAGACTTATCCCTGCTCGCATTCTGACGACGCTATCATGATGATGGTTCGCTCTCGTATGAGGATTATTTGATCATATATTCTATCAGTTGTCGATAATCCTCATCGCTACAGATTTCACACAGTCCGCCAGCAGGCATCTGAATCATACCACCTTTGACCGAATTAATGAGTTTTGGCATGGTTTTTTGTTGAATGAGCTGTTGCCATGCTTGACTATCGCCTTTTTTGATAGCATTTAGAGCGCCACTATCATGACAAGCGGCACATGAGTTATGATAAGTGCCTTCAATGTCAGCCGCCGCCACTGTATTTATCATCACGGTATTGAGCACGATGACACTGCATAATAAGGCGGCGCTACTGCGACCCAAAACAGCGATGGTTTTGGCGAATACAGAGGTTATAACGCGCATAATATATCTCCTTTAGCCGGCAATGCTTATCAAGTAACCTAGGATAAGCCGCTTATTTGCCTGCTGTTTTACGGATGTTAAAGCTGAAATGGCGTCACTCATCGCTCAGCTTATATTGTAACAAAGCATGTCAGCTGAGTATAGTTGCGCCCCTTTTAGCTTTAATAGGCTATGTTTAAGAGCAGAGCTGAATACGGACTTTGCAATCCTCGAGGCAACTTTTACTAAGCGCCTATTCACTTTAGTGTTATGCTGTTCACTATCCTATATTTAAACCCTTTATTACCAAATTTAATTTTTGAATGTTAATGAGTCACTTATGAGCACCCTGTTTAAAGATGTCGCCGCCGAGCATGCGGCGTTTAATACCAAAGCCCGTCAGCGTATTCAGCAAACTGAATTTATGACCTCTGCCCCAACTTTTCGTCTGTGTCCTCCTGATGCCGGTTTTGAGGTGGCGTTTGCTGGGCGCTCAAACGCGGGTAAATCTTCAGCGATTAATGCCTTAACCAATCAGCGGCAGTTGGCGCGCTCCTCAAAGACGCCTGGACGGACGCAGATGATTAACTTTTTTAGCATCGGTGATGAGCAAACCCGACTGGTGGATTTGCCCGGTTATGGCTATGCAGCGGTGCCACTTGAGATGAAAAAAGAATGGCAAGTGGAGCTCGAGGAGTATTTAGTCGCACGGGAGAGTTTAGCGGGGCTTGTGCTACTGACCGATATTCGCCATCCGCTTAAGTTCTTTGATGAGCAAATGCTCCATTGGGCAAAAGATGGTAATTTACCGGTGCATATCTTATTGACCAAAGCCGATAAAATGAAATATGGCGCGGCAAAAAACGCCCTGCTGAACACCCGTCAAGAGCTTAAGAAGCTGGGGCTACAGTGTACTATTCAGCTATTTTCAGCACTCAAAAAAGAGGGGCTGGATGAATTAGCAGGGGTTATGGGCAATTGGTATCAGTATAAGCTGGATGCGGCAGGTCATTTAGAAAATAGAGCCGCGC
>DAIPIF010000012.1:0-5722 GCA_036770925.1 Psychrobacter sp. | reverse complement strand
GTAATAGGCGCATAACCGGGGATGTCTAAGCGCCATGCGTGCAAGCACAGACGATGGACGCCTGATTTGTCATGGACATTATATTTATCATCGCCCAAGATACCATGACCGATATGCGCTAAATGCACACGGATTTGATGGGTACGTCCGGTCAAGGGTTTTGCCTCTACCAAACTGATGGGTTGATTATTATGCATAAAGCGGCTGTGTACCACGATATCGGTTTGGCTCTCTTTTGATTGCGCATCTTGGCTATCGACTTTGACCCGACGCTCGCCACTTGCTAGCGTATAACGCAATAAGGGCGCGTCAATACGCTGCTCATTAAGCGCAGGCTGACCTTTGGTTAAGCATAGATAATGCTTTTGGATGGTTTTATCGACCAAATGCTGTTGCAAAATCTTGAGGGTTGAGCGCTTTTTAGAAATCATCAGCAGCCCTGAGGTGTCTTTATCGATACGATGAATCAGCTCGAGGTACTTTTTGCCAGTGACTTCGCGCATGGCTTCAATCACCCCAAAATCAAGCCCACTACCGCCGTGTACCGCGATACCAGACGGCTTATCGAGTACCAGTAATCCCTCATCTTCATAGACTACTCGCGCCAGTAAGCTTTTGGCAAAATCGGTGCTAATAATGGGTTTTTCACGGGTCGCGAGTTGCACAGGGGCAATGCGCACCACATCTTCACGATGCACTCTATCGTGGGCTTTACAGCGCTTATTATTGACGCGCACCTCATCGGAGCGAATCATTTTATAAATATGCGCTTTAGGCAAGCCCTTCAAGCGATTGAGTAAAAAATTATCCAAACGCTGGTCATGCTGGTGGCGGGTCACTTCTAAATAGTTTACCTTACCAAAATTGCTAATCTCATCATCAGCACTTTGGGGACGGGTTTTACTATTAAAGATAGCAGGGGCTTCGTGGATGGTTTTATCATCAGGGGTCATGGAATTTGTCATTTTTAGTTAGGTGTTTGCTCAAAGATTTGCTATAGTTTAGCATGTTGAGCGCCAATGACGATAATGTTACGCCGCTCATTCGCTTTTAAAGCAAGATATTTGCTAAAAAACATATAACATTTACTCACTACGCACAAGATGACGATGGAATTACCCATTATTTAGGTCAGCGCAGTTGAGCAAGTATGAGTCGTTTAAGGTTATGCTTTATCGCTGCCTGACTATCGGCGGTCAAACAGTTTTGACAGATGTTAGTGATGTATACCTAACCATACCGTGCTGACAAGGCGGCTTTTTATTCTGTTTGCCAAGTACGCCCCGCTGAATAACAGCACTGATAACAAAACCAAACTGACTCATTTTAAAATAAAAGTGGTACCCGTTAGAATAAAAAATAACGCCCTATAAAAGCTTGAATTGAATAAATAATCGCTGATTTGTGCCCATTATTGTTAAGCCACGGCTGACAGATATTTTATCAAATTGCTATAGATTTACGCCCTATCGCATTTTTGCAAAGTGGTATTTTGCCAAATAGCCTTTTTATCCACCATGTCTAATCCCATGAGAATCATGCCAGTTATAGCAATTATCAATAGGCTTTGCGTTTTCTCCTTATTTTATATTGGCACCACTTTTATCAGAGCTCATCTTAGGATTGGCTTAACTTGCCACTGGCTATAAAACCTATTTTGTCATGATTGTGCGTACTCATAGGATACTGATATGAAACGCATTTTAATCAACGCCACTCAAAACGAAGAAATTCGTGTCGCCCTTTGTAAAGGCAATCATCTGTACGATTTTGATTTAGAAAACCGTACGCGTGAACAAAAAAAATCCAACATCTATAAAGGTCATGTGACCCGAGTTGAGCCCTCGCTTGAAGCGGTATTTGTCGAATACGGCTCGCAGCGTCAAGGCTTTTTGCCGATTCGTGAAATCTCTGCTGAATATCTCAGCGGCAATCCACGCGATGAAAATATCAAAAAACTCATCAAAGAAGGCGATGAGCTCATCGTGCAAGTGGAAAAAGAAGAGCGCGGCAATAAAGGCGCGGCACTATCGACCTATGTCTCACTCGCTGGGCGCTATTTGGTATTGATGCCCAACAACCCACGTGGCGGCGGCATCTCACGGCAAATATCAGGCAAACTGCGTGAAGATATGAAGCGCATGCTGGGCAATTTAGATTTGCAAAAAGGCATGAGCGTCATCATTCGCACCGCCGGTATCGGTAAAACTCAAGAAGAGCTGCAGCACGATTTGAACCATTTGCTCAATATCTGGCAAGCGATTCAAGAGCAAAATCAAAAATACCCCTCGCCGCGCTTGGTGCATCAAGAAGCGGGCGTGGTGACGCGCGCGGTGCGTGACTACTTGCGCGATGATATCGCTGAGATTTGGATCGATAACGAAAATGCCTATATAGAAGCGGCGGGTTTTATCGATGCGGTGATGCCGAAGCAAGCGGATAAATTACGTAAATATACTGACTATGAGCCGATGTTTGCGCGCTTCAATGTCGAAAAACAAATCGAAACCGCCTATCAGCGCGAAGTGCGTCTGCCCTCAGGCGGCTCTATCGTCATTGACCAAACTGAAGCCTTGGTCTCAATCGACATCAACTCGGCTAAATCCACCAAAGGCTCTGATGTTGCCGAAACCGCCTATCATACCAATTTAGAAGCAGCAGATGAGATTGCCCGTCAGTTGCGCCTGCGCGATATGGGCGGCTTGATTGTCATTGATTTCATTGATATGAATGACAATAAGCACCAAAAAGAAGTCGAAAAACGCCTGATTGATGCCACCAAATATGACCGCGCGCGTGTCCAGTTTGGGGATATCTCCAAGTTTGGCTTGATGGAGATGAGCCGTCAGCGTCTGCGTCCCTCGCTAGAAGAATCGACCGGCTATATCTGCCCGCGCTGTCATGGCAACGGTATGATTCGTGATTTGCGCTCCTTGTCACTCTCTATCATGCGTCAAATCGAGCAAATCGCCCTAAAAGAGCGTCAAGGTGAAGTGCAAGCTGAAGTACCGACCGATATTGCGGCGTTTTTATTGAACGAAAAGCGTGATGCCTTAGTGTATCTTGAACAAGACAGCGGCACCCGTATCACCATCTTGCCACATGCGCATTTGGAATCGCCTAACTTTAAATTGCACTTTAACCGTGATGGTTTTGCACCCTCAAGTTATGAGCGCATCACCGATACCGCCCAAGAACATAGCGATTTAGGCTATGATGTCGACTGGCAAACTGCCGAAAAAGAGCGTCCTGAACAGCAGCCCACCCGCCAACCGCGCAAAGTCGCTGATGACACGAGCACGGATACCAGCAGCAACGCCAAAGACACGGGAAATCAGTCCAGTACTCAAAATACTAAGCCACCAAGCAGCACCGTAAGCCATAGTAATGAGCACCGTAATAACGCGCAAAACCAAGCTAAAAACACTCAAACTATAGCGAGCGCCAATACCCAAAGCAGTGTCCAGCAAGTGCAAGCCCCTACTACCGTAGTCGCCGCGCCAGCCCCTGCCGCCCAGCCACAAGCAGTGGCTTGGTTGTCTAATTTATTTGCCCAAGCACCGCAAGCGCAAACTGCCCATAGCGTCAGTAGCCGTGATGCTGCCGAAGCTATCGAAGCCTTGGTCAATACGGGCGCACAAAGCCTAGGCTCATTTGGGCAAGTAGATAGCAATGCTTTAACCGCTGCCGCTGTCAATAATAATCAGGGCAACACCGCGCCAACCACGCCGCAGAATAACCAGCAAGCGGATAGTACAGGCAGTCAGCAGCCACCGCGTGATACTAATAATCGCGATGCGAGCAGTGCTAATGATACTGACGAGGATAAAAGAAGACGTAAGCCTGCGCGTAAACCCAGACCCACAAAGCCGCGCCCAAGAAGAGAGGCGCGCGATGAAACAGCGGCTGTAGAGAGCAATAATAGTGCTGATAGCCATACTGCTAGCAGTGCAGAATCAAAACCAGCCCAGACTCAAAACACACGAGATGATAGTCAAAGTAATGACCATCAGCGCAGTGACAGCCAGCGCAGCGATAATCAACGCAATGACAATAATAGACGCCATAGCGACCGCAATCGTAATACCAGTAGCAGTACTAGCAACAACAGTAACAAGCAAGATAGCCAACGCAGCAGCACAAGCGAGCAGCCACAAGACAGCAATAACGCGTCAGCGGATGCACAAACCCGCAGCAAGCGTAAAGCGCATAGCCAACGCAACTCGCGTGGCAACCTTGAACGCGGTGCAACCCTAACTGCAGACAACAGCGCGCCGCAGCATAATCAGCAGACGGCTACAGACGATACTAGCAGCCATAAGTCATCTACGCCTAACCCTGCTCAAGCGCGTCGCAGCCAAGACCCCAATGAAGTCATCTTGCAGGTCACAGCCGCACCTGCCAAGCATAAGTCGCCTGAAGTTGTGCATTTATCCTTAGATGACAGTAAGCCTACGCGCGCTCAGCAGCTTGCAGTGACCAAGCCGGCGACTCAGCCAACTAGCCAAGCCGTGCAAGCCCGCCAAAATGACAGTAACCATACGGCAGCGGCTATGCCAGCAGCTGAGGTAACTACGCATGCTAATGAAACTACGCATACTGATGAGACTAACCGCCAAGACACCGGCGCTAGCGTAACAGTAGAGAGTGAGCGCGCTAATATCAAAGCCGCTGTCAATGAGCCTGCCGTTTTAGTCCCTGACTCAGCCCCTGCAACACTCTCTGCAACAGCCTCAAGCGCAGATAGCAAAGCGCCTGTAGCCACTGAAGCAGAAGCGGATATCAAAGTCGCCACGAGCAACGCTGATAACGCTGATAACAATGACAGCGCTGATATCAAGGACAGCGCGCCACACGCTGAAGCAGTAACTAAAGCCGTGGACAGTACCTCTAACGATAACGATGAGGTCAATAAAGACAGCATTAGCCCTGCAGCGCAACCTGTAGCAGCGCCAACCCCTGCAACCGATAGCACAGCCGCAGTGGCGCTCAACCATGAGGCACTATTTGCTAAGCGCTATATCACCGCTCAAAAGTTTGGGCAGGCCACTAATGACCCGCGTGTCGTGCGTCAGCAACAAGCCGCGACTCAGCCTCTAGAGCAACCCGTGGCTGATGCAGTAGCCACCAAAAAGCCCGTCGCCATCCGTGGTAGCGTTGGTGAGTTTATCCAAGCGTTCTTGCCAGAGGCGCAACAGCGCTTAGCAGATGACGGCATCATTCAGTGCTTTATCGCTGCTATGGCGCAGTATAAAGCGCAACAGACGGACAGTGATAGCGCCGCTGCAACTGCTAGTATTGACACTGGCAGCGTGCAAGAGACTGCTTTTGACTTTAGCAACTACGGCTATCAGCCCTTGTCTGCCGACTATCTGGCGCGCTTTGAGGCGATGACACAGCCTGTCAGCCAATTTGCCGCCGCACAAGGCAAAACCGCAGTCAGCCCTCGCGCTATCGGGCAACGTGCCAGTAATGACCCACGCGGTCAGCATCCTGATGCGGATTTATCAGCCGTAGCAACAGCCCCCGTAGAGGAGCTCACTCAGCAGCCCGAACAGCAGGCGCACGCCACCTTGAGTGTGCCCCATGCCCCACAAGCTGAAGCCACTATCACCGATGCCCAGCCAAGCGCGGATGCCGAAGCAGTCGTAGCGGCAGCATTGACCACTGAAGCGCATGTCGATGCCGTCAGTGCGGATAATGAGCTGCTTGACGCAGATGA
>DAIPIF010000011.1:0-20050 GCA_036770925.1 Psychrobacter sp. | reverse complement strand
TCGCCAATAAAAATCTGTGGCACCGTGCGATAGTTATTGGTTTTTTGCATCAATTCTCGGCGCTCTTCACTACTGATGTCATACATGCTCAGCTCTTGATACTCAATGCCTTTAGAGTCTAATAGTTTTTTGGCATTGGTGCAATAAGGACAAATAGGGGTGGTATACACTTTCACAGATACGGTCATCATAATTCCTTAATAAAGTTATTCATTGTTATAGGTTATTTGGTTATAGGTTATAGACGATTTGGGTAGAGTACCCCATTTAGCGGGCACTAAGCGCTTATCGGTCAATAACGATGCGATAATCCTGCGCGCCTTTCACCCGCGCCTTTATAGTAAGGTGGGGCTTATGCTCATAAATTCAAGTTTTGCGGCGCTGAAATTTTAAACCCTCATAAAAGCGAGGTATCCAAAATAGAGGCATAAAAAAAGACATCCAAATTTAAGATGTCCTCTTATAGTTTAACGACTGTACTTAAGTTACTGATGCTTAAGCCGGTATTATTTATGCAAACTGGTTTTGGCTTTTTTGGGCGGTGCGTCTTTTAAGCCTACTAATGGCATACCCGCGCCTTGCCAGCCACCGATACCGCCCTCTAAGCGATAGACCGTGTCTTTGCCAATCATTTGTACCGCCGCGCCCGCTTGGATGCCCATATCACAAATAATGATAACCGGTTGCTCGATAGCGCGTATCTCCTCCAAACGCTCTTTGAGCTGAGTAAAGGGAATATTGCGACTACCTTGGATATAACCCGTGGTAAATTTATTTTTGGCACGAATATCAATCAATTGCGCGTTTTGGTCGTTGACCATCATACCTAAGGTATTGGGGGATACCTTTTTGCCGCTACGTTTACTTTCAATGGTGAAAAATAAAATAGCAAGTACGGCTAAAATACCGAATAAAAATGGGTGGTTGCCCATAAACTCAAGCGCACGATCCAAACCATACCTCCAAAAAATAAGTGTTCTATTGGACTGCGAATACAGCCCATCGTACCGAACAAGGCGTTATTATACCGATTAGGTCAGCCATAGTAAACGGATGATAGCCAAACGCTTGAGAACCCTTAATAAGGCTTAGTATCCGCCTCATTTTTTAGGGTAATTAGGTTCTCAACACGGCGCTGTAACACCTTGCCATCCGCCACCGCTTGCCATAGCGCGCAGCCTTTGCTGTTATGCGTATGATGACAATCGCGGAATTGACACTGACCCGCTAAAGGCGCGAGTTCGATAAATCCTGAAATAATATCCTCAGGGCTCAGATGCCAAATACCGTATTCACGAATACCGGGGGTATCGACGATGCCGCCATCCGTTAAATCGGCGGGATTAAAGGGCAGTAAGCGGCTGGTGGTGGTGGTATGTTGCCCAAGCTGCGAGTTCTCAGAGATGATATTGACACTTTGGGCTGACTCGGGCAGCAGGGCGTTAATGAGGCTGCTTTTCCCCACCCCTGATTGCCCTGCAAAAATCACCAGTTTATGATTAATATAATGCTGTAGCTCATTTAGCCCTTGTTGCTCATGGCTCGCGGCGATGTTCTCTGGACAGTCCACCGAGGTCAGCACACTCTCATAACCCAGCAAAGCATACTCTGCCAATAGCTGCTTGGTATTAGTGTCCGTTTCGCGCTCTTGTGCCAATAAATCGGCTTTATTAAGTACCAATAACGGCTGTACGCCTGCATGATGGCACACCACCAAATAACGGTCAATCAGTGAGGGCGCAGCGGCAGGCAGGGGCGCAAATACAATAGCGAGAATATCGACATTAGCCGCCACGGGCTTGAGCTTATGATAACGATCAGGGCGCGACACCAACGAGGTGCGCGGTCTTACTGATTCGATACGCCCAAAACCGGTATTAGAATCCGCGCTAAAGCGTACTTGGTCACCTGCCGCTAGCATCGGTAAATTGGTACGCACATGACAGCGCCAAATATCACCTAAGGCTAATTCTTGCCAAAACGGTTCGGGATCATCAGGACCAATCTCAGGCTGCACAGGGATAACGGCAGGTAAGCTGGTCACTTGCACCTCTAACTGCTTGCCGTAATGCGCCATCACCACGCCATCCATTAAGCTATCATCAATGCTCTCTTGACTCTCTAGCTGCTGCTTGTCTATCCGCCGAATTTGTTGTTTGGTCAGTTTGCGTTGCCGAATTAATGCCATAAATAAAGCCTGTCAAAAATATTGCTCAGTGTAACGTGAAAGTTTGCTAACATACAGCCTAAAGCGGCTAATACGAATAGCGCTTTTGTAACGTTTTAAGCGCTCAGCAATTATAAATGATTATAAAGTTTATCGATTATAGGATACAAGATGAGTACCAATAGCAGCACTAAAATAACGACTGACGACCATCCCAATAAGATTAGAATTAGAAATCAAGGCAAAAAAGGGCTCATCTGGATAGATTTAGAGATGACGGGTCTTGATACCTTAAACGATGAGATTATCGAGATTGCCACTGTCGTCACCGATGAGGATTTAAACGTATTGGCAGAAGGTCCAGTATTTGCCATCAAGGTATCAGATCAAACCCTTAACAAAATGGATGACTGGAATACCAAGCAACATGGACAGTCCGGACTGGTGGATCGGGTGCGCCGTAGTACCGTGACCTTGGAGCAAGCAGAAGCGGAAACGATTAAGTTTTTGAATAAATGGGTCGATAGTGGCAAGTCGCCGATGTGCGGTAATTCTATTTGCCAAGACCGCCGTTTTATGGCGCGGCAAATGCCTGAGCTTGAGCGTTTTTTTCATTATCGCAACTTGGATGTGTCGTCGATTAAAGAGCTGTGCTTTCGCTGGCGTCCTGATATCTTAAGAAACTTTGAAAAAGGTGGCAGTCACTTAGCCTTAGATGATATTCGAGATTCTATTCGCGAGCTCAAACACTATCGTCAGCACTTTTTTAAATTAATGGATTAAACCAAAGCCTGACATTCAACCAAACTAAATTCTGCATCAATATTGCTCTCAGTCGTAGCGCTTGCAGTTACTGCGCCAATGACTGCGCTGACTTTGGGTTGGCGGGTATCCGCATCTTGTAGCCGCCAATCTCCCAGCACGTAACGTTTTTTATTATTGATTTGATGAACGTTTGGGCGATGGGTGTGCCCATGCAGTAGTGCGTCATTACTCTTCAGCACCTCAGTGACCGCCTTATCATTCACATCCATGATATCCGTGGCTTTTTTGGCATTACTTTGCTGGCTTTTTTGGCGCATGTTATCGGCGATAGCTAGGCGTTTTTCTAATGACTTACTAAGTAGATACCACTGCGTGAGTCGATGGCGCATGATTTTGCGAAAGAATTGATACTTTTTATCATCAGTGCACAGCGCGTCGCCATGTTCGAGCCGATAGCGTTGCTGACCGACGGTTAGCGAGTAAGGCTCATAAATCAGCTCACCGCCAAACAGATTACAAAACGGTTGCCCTAATAAAAAATCGCGGTTGCCGTGCATGACTAGAATCTCACAACCTGCGACCCGCAGTTTTTTTAATTTAATAATCATCGGGGTCAGCCAGTGGGTTTGCCGTGCATCCTCTGTTAATGACAAATAAAAATCATCACCAAGCCAGACCTCAAACCAATCGCCTAGGATAAATAAGCGTTTCAGCGCCGGCAAGGCAAGACAGTCATCGAGAAATGCCAAAAAAGCCTGCACTAAGGCAGGCTCATCGGCTGATAAATGCAAATCGCTAATCAATAGTTGCCGCACCTCATGAGGACGGGTGGTTATTAGATGGTCGAAAGCTTGCATTTATCAGTGTCCTAATATTTTTATTGCCATTTATCACGCGCTTACTCAGACACAATCTTTGCAGATTGAATGATGACCGGCTCTTTTGGCACATCAGCATGCATGCCGAAACGTCCTGTAGGTACGCCGCGCATTTTTTCAATGACGTCCATACCACTGGTGACTTTACCAAATACTGCATAACCCCAACCTTGTGGGTTTTTGCCAGTATGGTTCAAGAAACCATTGTCATTAACGTTGATAAAGAATTGGCTAGTGGCTGAATGTGGGTCATTAGTACGCGCCATCGCAAGCGTGCCGACTTCATTTTTTAGACCATTATCGGCTTCGTTTTCGATAGGTTTACCGCTTGTTTTTTCATTCATGTTAGCGTCCATACCGCCGCCTTGAATCATAAAACCGTCGATGATGCGATGAAAAATCGTCCCGTCATAATGACCAGATTTAACATAATTTAAAAAATTCTCTACCGTTTTTGGGGCTTTTTCTTCGTTAAGTTCGATAACGATAGCACCCATATTGGTTTCAAGCTCTACAACTGGTGGCATATCTACCATGTGATAATCCTTTTTGATTGGCGTGCCCAAATGGCACTGTGGTGAATAAGGGTTAAAAAGTTAGGTTAGTCTAACGGCTTTTTTAGCGCCTGTCATGTATCAGGCTGTTAATAGCTTTGCAAAAGCTGATAGAATAACGCAACTTTCTATTTTTATTTCGATTTTATAGTGTTTTTATCTTATTTTAATCTTTTAAATATCTATGAGGCGTGATAAGACGCCTGATAAACGGCTAATTTGCCTAGGAGCAAAGCATAATGACTGAGCATTCCAATACGACGAAAACACCAGCTACCGAACAAAAAAACGATTTTATTCGTAATATGATTCGTGACGATGTCAAAGCACAAAAATATCCGCAAATTGTGACGCGTTTTCCGCCTGAGCCCAATGGTTATTTGCATTTGGGTCATGTTAAATCGATTTGCCTAAACTTCGGGGTGGCTGAGGAGTTTGACGGCATTTGTAATTTGCGTTTTGATGACACCAACCCAACTGCTGAGAAACAAGATTATATTGATAATATCAAAAAAGATGTGCAGTGGTTAGGCTTTGAGTGGGCAGGCGAGGCATATCATGCGTCAGGTTATTTTGAGCAGCTTTATGCGTGGGCGGTGCAGCTGATTGAGCAAGGCGATGCTTATGTGGATTTACAAAGCCCTGAGCAAATCCGAGAAAGCCGTGGCTCGTTTACTGAGGCGGGCACCCCGTCGCCGCAGCGTGATGCCAGCGTGCAGGATAATTTACAGCTTTTTGATGATATGAAAAACGGCAAATATGCTGAAGGTGCCGCCGTTTTGCGTGCCAAGATTGATATGGCTGACCCTAATATGAATATGCGCGACCCGATTATTTATCGGGTGATGCATCAAGCGCATCATCAGACCGGTGATAAATGGTGCATTTATCCGATGTATGATTTTGCGCATCCTTTATCTGATGCCATCGAGGGCATTACCCATTCTTTATGTACCCTTGAATTTGAAGACCATCGCCCGTTTTATGATTGGGCAGTGCAGAAGATTGGCTTTGAGGTGCCGCCGCATCAGTACGAGTTCGCCCGCCTAAACGTTGACCATACGATGACCAGTAAGCGTAAGCTCAAGCAGTTGGTCGATGAGGGTATCGTCAGCGGTTGGGATGATCCGCGTATGCCAACGATTGCCGGTATGCGCCGCCGTGGTTATACGCCCGAAGGCTTACGTGATTTTTGTGAGCGGGTGGGCGTGACCAAAGCCGATAGCGTGGTTGATTTTCGTCTGCTAGAATTTAGCGTGCGTCAATCCTTAGAGACCACCACCGCGCGTGGTATGGCAGTGCTAAAGCCGTTAAAAGTAACGATTACTAACTTTGCCGAAGCGGTGAGTAGCTGGGAGAGCCAAAAGTCAGCTAGCGTTACTGCGCGCTTTGATGACGACACACAAACATTGTGGCTTAAGCAGCCCAAGCACCCCAATGTCGAGATGGGCGAGCGTGAGATTCCCTTTACCCAGACTATTTATATTGACCAAGGCGACTATGAGATTGAGCCGCCAGCGGGTTACAAGCGTTTATCGCCAGAAAAGAATGAAATTCGCCTGCGTAATAGCTATGTATTGGCAGTAACTGAGCATATTACGGATGCCAGTGGTCAGGTCATTGAGTTAAAAGCCACTATTGACCCCGCTACTTTGGGTAATAATCCTGAAGGGCGTAAAGTTAAAGGCGTCATTCATTGGGTATCAGCCAGCCAAGGTATTGCCGCCACCGTGCGAATATATGAGCAGTTATTTAGTGTCGAAGACCCCAGTAGTGTCGCTGACGTCCACGAAGCACTCAATCCTCATTCATTAACGGTGCTGCAGGCGGTGGTCGAGCCGTCACTCGCGCAAGCAGAGGCAGGCACCCGTTTTCAGTTTGAACGTGAAGGTTATTTTATTTCTGATAGCGATGAGCATCATCCCGATAAGCCAGTATTTAACCAAATCGTCAGCTTACGTGACAGCTACAAGCCTGCTTAGTGGACAGCGTTGCTCTTTAATTTTAGAGAACGAAACTTAGCGATAATAGTTTGCAAACTTGCCCATTTCTAGTACGCTAGGGATGGGCTTCTTTGTGAAAAACGGTAAGACTATCTTTAGTAAATATCGAGGACATCAGAATGGCAAAGTTTTTAAACAGCAGTGGCACTACTTATCACTTAGAGGAACTCATTAAGAATGCCTCTGACCGTTTAATTATTATCAGTCCTTATTTAAAACTGAATGAGCGTATTAAAGAGCTATTAGAAGACCGTAATCGTCTAAAAATCGATATTCGGATTGTTTATGGTAAAAATGATTTGCACCCCGAAGAGATTAACTGGCTTAAAAACTTAACCTTTATTCGTACCAGTTTTTGCAAAAACCTGCATGCTAAATGTTATCTCAACGAAAATGAATGTATCATTACCAGCCTCAATTTATATGAATTTAGCCAAGTGAATAACAATGAGATGGGTGTGCTGATTTATCGCAATGAAGATGCGAAGTTGTACGCCGACACTTATGAAGAAGCGCAGCGTATTATTCGTATTAGTGAGGAGGTACGCATGTCGCTAGAAAAAGTGCATGATACTGATGACAAACTAACATTCACTAGTAACGCTCGCGTAGAAAAACCGGCTGAAACTGTGACGCCCAATTATTCAAAACTCACGACAGCTAAGCTTGCCAAAGAATTGGGTCTCAAAACTCAAGAATTAAATGATAAATTACTTGAAGTGGGCTATTTAGTTGATGAAGAGGGCGAGCTAGTATTAACGGATATTGGCAGCAAGGCGGGAGGTATCACCAAGCGTGGTAAATTTGGCGATTTTTGCTTGTGGGATTCAGGAATGGTGATTTAAAATACTGAGTAGCCCGCCGTCATTTTATTGACTTAAAGCTACAGTGAATAACGCTATTACAATCTGTCACAAGACAAGTATTCACAATTTGCTAAGATACAAAGGCTTTGATAATATTTGATGTAACGATAGCGCTCATAATTTTTATAATGAATAACTATTATTAATAACGGCTTCAATACAATACTTTTAATACCTTAATCTTAATAAAAAGGAGTTATACATGGCACATTTACGTTTGGGTGATGCTGCACCGAATTTTGATGCAAATACCACGGATGGTCAGATTAATTTTTATGATTGGGCAGGTGATAACTGGGTGGTTTTCTTCTCACATCCAGCGGATTTTACCCCTGTTTGTACCACTGAATTAGGTCGCGCTGCCGCTTTAAATGGCGAATTCCAAAAGCGTGGGGTAAAACCTATTTGTATCTCTGTTGATGACATCGATGATCACCATGCGTGGGCAAAAGATATCGGTGAGACGCAAGGTACAGCCTTAAACTTCCCTATCATTGCTGACCCTAATAAAGAAGTGGCTGAGCTGTATGACATGATGCATCCTAATGCAGACAGCACCCATACTGTACGCAGTGTTTTTATTATTGACCCAAGCAAAAAAATTCGCCTGACACTGACTTATCCAGCCAGTTGTGGTCGTAACTTTGATGAAATCATTCGGGTGATTGACGCTATTCAATTAGCTGATGAATATAACATCGCAACACCCGTAGATTGGAAAGACGGCGATGACGTCATCATTCCGCCAAGTGTGAAAAACGAAGATATCCCTGCTAAATATCCTAAAGGATATACTGAAATTAAGCCTTACTTACGTACCACACCTGCCCCAAATAAGTAGGTTGAGCACAGAGTATCTGAGTAAAACGATAAGCCCCATAGCCCAGTGTTGTGGGGCTTTTATCATTGATGTCGCATGCTCTCATAAGGTTTGCTATGATAGTTAAAGTCAGGGTTTAGTGTTAACCTCTGTCTCCTCTCTGAAATTATTACGTCACTATTTATCTTCATTTAAAAGGAATTTACTATGAAAAAACTATACGTAACCCGCACCGCTCCCAATCCCCGCAAAGCGCTCATTTTACTCGCGTCTAAAGGTATCGATGTCGATGACATGGATGATCTTGATGTTGTGGATATCGACTTTGCCACCAATGAGCATATGACGGACGCTTTTACGACCATGAATCCTATGCAGACCGTGCCGGTCTTGACTCTCGATGATGGCACAGTCTTGAATGATTCACAGGCGATTTGTGAATATTTAGACCGTGTTTTTGGTGAGCGCTCTGTCATGGGCAATGATGTGGTACAGCGCGCGCAAGTGTGCTCTATGCGCCGTATTGCCGAATTTGAAGTGCTGTATAATTTTATGTTGGCATTCCAGCACAGTCATCCCTCCAAAGCGCAGCGGGTGGAGCAAGTGCCAGAATTTGCGGAAAAATCGATTGCCCGCGCTATAAAAGCCTTGCCTTACTTTGAGCAGGCGTTAGAAAACCGTGACTATTTAGTCGGTAACCAGCTCAGCTTTGCCGATATTGTGCTGTATTTAGGATTGGACTTTGGCAAAATACTCAAAGTAAATCCTGCTGAACAAGGCGAAAATCTTGCCAGATTTTATCAGAGTATGAATGCGCGCTTTAGTATTCAAAACATGGCAAAAGCCAAGTCTGTCACTGAAAATGAATAATCTGTAGTCCTTATCTTCGTTGGATACGCCATAAATGAGTGACTCATTTATGGCTGCATCAAGGCTCAGCGAATCAGCGCAGTTTATTAACGCAAATTCCCTAAATCCTCTTCAGTGAGACGCCAGCGCCCTTTTTTCTTTGAGGCACCGCGCCCCCGCATGGCGCTATTAAGCAACAGCTTGTTCATAGAATGACTTGAGTGCGCATGACAAATCGCGCAGGCAAGCCCATCAGCGGCGTCTTGTTGCGGCACCACTTCTAGTGACAGTATACGGCAGACCATCTCCTGTACTTGCTCTTTGGCTGCTGCCCCATAACCACAAACCGCTTGCTTGATTTGCCGCGCGGTATATTCTGATACTTCTAAATCTAAGGCTACCATCGCCGCAATTGCCGCCCCGCGTGCTTGCCCAAGCTTGAGCGCGGAGTCAGGATTTTCTGCCATAAAGACTTGCTCAATCGCCGTATAAATAGGCTCATCGGCATACTTGATATGATGCTGAGTGATGCGCGTTAAGCCATTAAAGATGCGTTTGAGTCGTTCGGGCATCTCTTTGGTATCGGTACGAATGGTACCGGCATCAATATAAGTGAGCTTATCGCCGGTTTGCTGAATGATGCCGTAGCCGGTCATGCGTGAGCCGGGGTCAATGCCGATAATAATTGCCATAATATTCCAGTGTGGTCTGCGCTATTGATAGGTTTTATTTGATTTTATGCCGTTTTTGCGTGCTGATGGGTGATTTTAGCACTTAAAAGTGCCTCATAAGTTTGATAGTATAGCAAGCCATCCCCATATAGAGGCTAAGCTCGCTGTTTTAATGAGCGTCATCTCTCACTTTAGTATTCAGCTTTACCTTTTTATTTTTGATATCTTGTTTTTAACACATTAGTTTTGATATTTAAGTTTCAATATTATAGGACGACACCTTATGGGTCAGATAGTTGGTATTGCCATCGTTTGGTTTATTATCGAGATGCTAGTATGGTACTTAATTGGTCAGTTTATAAGTGGCTGGTGGGTATTTATGTGGTTTATTGTTGCCGCAGTGATTGGTATCGCTTTTATTCGCAAAGGCATGGCTTCTCTTAATCCTATGGCGCAGCAAATGCAAGCGGGTGGGATGATGAATCCCTCGATGCGTCCGCAAGAGGCGACTATGCTCAAGAGTGTCGCTATGGCGGCGGCGGGTATTTTGCTACTGATACCGGGCGTTATCAGTGACTTTTTGGCGTTATTATTAGTACTACCGCCAGTACAAAAAAAGCTCAAAGACATGGCAAACAACTATGTGATGAACAATCAGCAAAAAATGATGGAGATGATGGCAAAGCAGATGGGCGGACAAATGGGCGCTCAAAACCCGTTTGGCGGCATGGGTGGACAGAACCCATTTGGCGGTGCTGGTGGACAAAATCCTTTCGGTGGCGCAGGCGGTATGGGTAATCAAAATCCGTTTGGGCAGCAACAATCTCCATTTGGCGATGTCTTTAAACAAAATACCACAGTCGATGGTACGGCTAAAAACATCCCCAAAGACGTCAAAAAAATCACCAAATCCGCTAATGATGAATAGCTGAGTACAATGGATATTGAGCTATCAATCAATATCCATTAACCAAAAGTGTCGCTAATAAGACATAAAAAATCCCCTAACGTATAAACGCGAGGGGATTTGTAATATAACAACCGAAGTGTCGCCGTAAGATGGTGACCCATGAACCGTGAAGTTCAGGGCGGATGCGTCATTACCTTGGGAGGTTTCCTGATACACCGCAAGCGATGCAGGCATACACAAAAAGGTAATAGGTAGCACATCCAGGTAAAGCATTATCGGCTCAGGGAAATAGCATCTACTAGCCAACACTTCAGAATAACTTTATATTAACCAATGATATGAATGATTGCAAGTCCGATTTGTAGTTAAATAACTCGACTTTTAGGCGAGTTAGGGATTTGTGGTAAGATAGAGTGATTTATTTAATTAACGCTTAATTTTATTCATGCACGACAGGTGTTCATTCATTTGAGGAGCGGTAATCTATGAGCAGTAAGCAGCTACAATCAGAGTCTACGAATAATAATCAGGCTAAGATGGACGATAACATCCCTAAAAAAGTACCGCATGTATTGATGATTTTGGATGGCTTTGGGCACCGCGAAGAGGAAAACGACAATGCTATCGCTGCCGCTGATACGCCCGTGCTTGATAAGATTTATGAGCACTATCCGCATGGCTTGATTTCTGCCTCTGGCGAAGATGTTGGTCTGCCAGAGGGTCAGTTTGGCAACTCAGAAGTGGGTCACATGAATTTGGGCGCAGGTCGCGTGTTGTATCAAGACTCAACCCGTATCTCAAGTGAGCTGGCTAGCCGTGAGTTTTATAAAAATGAGGCGTTAGTTGGCGCAATTCATGCGGCAAATGAGCAAGGCGGCAACGTGCATATTATGGGTTTATTGTCTGATGGGGGCGTACACTCGCATCAAGACCACATTGAGGGCATGTGTCACGCGGCGCTGGTACACGGCGCTAAAAACGTCTTTGTGCATTGTTTCCTAGATGGTCGTGATACCCCGCCAAAATCTGCTGATAAATATATCAATCGCTTAAAAGAGTATATTGATAAGCTCAACGCTCACTATGAAGGTCGAGTGCAGATTGCTAGCATCATCGGGCGCTATTATGCGATGGATCGTGATAATCGCTGGGATCGCGTACAAAAAGCCTATGAGCTTATCACTGAGGGCAAGGCAGATAGATTGGCAACTCGTGCCGATGGTGCGGTACAAGCGGCTTATAAGGCGCGTGAAACCGATGAGTTTATCAATCCAACGACCGTCATTGGACGTGATGAGGTGCCTTATACCGTTGAGGATAATGACGCACTGATATTTATGAATTTCCGTGCTGACCGCGCGCGTGAATTAGCGCAAGCGTTTGTATTGCCAGACCATGAGTTTTCAGGGTTTGCGCGTAACAAGCGTCCTAAACTTGCCGCTTTTGTGATGCTTACCAAATACTCAGATGAATTAGCGGACAATCCTAAGACCAGTATTGCCTATTATCCAAGTTCACTGAGCAATACCCTTGGCGAGTATTTACAAGATAAAGGCAAAACCCAACTGCGACTTGCTGAAACTGAAAAATATGCCCACGTGACGTTTTTCTTTAGTGGCGGTCGTGAGGCAGAATATGATGGTGAGTCGCGTATTTTAGTCGCCTCTCCTGATGTGGCAACTTATGATTTGCAGCCAGAAATGAGCGCCCCTGAAGTCACTGATAAGCTGGTTGCGGCGATAGAGTCAGGTCAGCATGATGTGATTATCGTCAACTACGCTAATGGCGATATGGTTGGGCACACCGGCGTCTTTGATGCGGCGGTGCAAGCGGTTGAGGCGCTTGATGTCTGTGTCGGACGGGTGGCAAGCGCAGTTCGCGCCGCTGGTGGTCATCTGCTTATCACCGCCGATCATGGCAACTGTGAGCAAATGCAGGACTATGACAGCGGACAGGTGCATACTCAGCATACCACTGAGCATGTACCGCTCATTTATGTGGGTGATAAAAAGGTAACTGTGCGTAGCGGCGGCAAGCTGAGTGATATCGCACCAACGATTTTGGCGCTGATGGCGCTTGAAGCACCTGCTGAGATGACGGGTGAGAATTTATTGGTTGCAGCGTCTTAAGTGCCGCATTCTCTACTCACGTTTTATACCTCATACTGACAGATTAGATTGTAAAAGGGGAAGAATAATAATTATTCTTCCCCTTTTTTAGGTTCGTGGTTTTATCGCTACATTTTTCGAGGTTTACTTGCAAGATTGCTGTATTTTTTGAGGTCAGCTTAATGCTATCTTATACTCAGAGGACGTTATCATTATTGTATGAGCGCATTATTTGATTTTTTACTTATTTTACATGGGTCTTATTATGCCTTTATTTCCCTATGAATCAGCACGATTAGCAGCAAAAACAACAGTAAAAATAGCATTAAAAAAATATAAACGCTCCAAGCTCACTCTTGGGGTATTAGGCATTGTCGTCAGTGCCAGTATCTATACGCAGGCGGCGACACCCGTTGCCCAAAAAAATACGCCAACTTCTGCCATCAAGCTTATCAGCCTACAAAGTGAGGAGATAGCGCTGGACAATGGTGCCGATGATTTGTTGGATATTGAAGATAGGTTACAAGCAGCTGACCAGATTGATGATTGGAGCGCCAGTGATGATGACATAGATAATCCTGCAATGAATGGCGCTGATGACGAGATAGACATTGAGATACCTGCTGAGGTGGCGCAAGTGTCCCTCAACGCTATTTCACCTGAAACCTTGAAGACTTTTGTGGCGGTGGTGGACTTGATAAGGCGAGAGTATGTCGATGCGGTCAATGACGAAGAGCTATTCAATAATGCGATGAGTGGTATGTTGACCAAGCTTGATAGCCATGCGGAATTTTTGGATGCCCAAGCGTATGAAAACTTGCGTGCCTTTACCCAAGGCGATGTGGGCGATATCGGTATCACTGCCGGTTATCAAACAGAGGCGGGTTATTGGGTCATTAATGAGGTGATAACGGACTCTCCTGCTGATAAAGCCGGCATCGCCGTGGGTGATTATCTGCATCAAATTGATGAGTTTAAGCTCGATGAGAGTAAGCAGGATAATGATATTAAGCAGCTGTTAACCGGTATCGCTGGTACGCAAGTTGATGTCGTCACCTCGCAAGCCGGTCGCCGTAAGCATGTGACCACCTTACAGCGCAATAATAGCCATCAGCAAAATATCGAGACGCGTTTGGTGGATGGTATCGCCATTATTAAATTGCCTGTTTTTCAGGATAATAGCCGTGAAAAAATATTAACCAGTCTCACCAATTTAGACGCACCGGTGTCAGGTATTTTGCTCGATGTACGTGATAATCCCGGTGGGGTTTTAACCGCTGCGGTACAAGTTGCCAGCTTATTTATGAGTGATAGTAAGGTGGTACAAGTTAAAAGTCGTGACAGCGCGCGCCGCACCTTAACCACGCGAGGTGCTGCGGTACTGCAGCCGTTACCGGTGGTTGTGTTACAAAATCGCTATTCCGCTTCAGCCGCTGAGGTGTTAGCCAGCAGCTTACAGACGCAAAAACGCGCCACTATCGTCGGTGAAGTCAGTTATGGTAAAGGCTCGGTACAGTCGGTGATACCCGTCAATGATGAGCAAGCCGTTAAGCTGACGGTGGCGCACTATCTGACCGCTAGTGGTCAAAAAATAGAGGGTATTGGGGTGCAGCCGGAGGTCAGCTTTACCGATAGTGAGCGCAATTGGGAGGCGCAAGCCTTAGCATTGCTGCGGCAACAAGTGAATAGCGCCGGTATTCGGTTTGTACAGCCTGAGAAATTAAAGAAAGAGGCGAGCGCTAGTGCTGACTGAATAAATAAGCATAATGGTGCGTTAAGTACTTCATACTCACTATTTAGCATTTAGCATTTAGCATGCAGTGCTCAGTCGTTATGATTACTCATCATCGAGACCTAATTTTTTCATCCGATAGCGTAATGAGCGAAAACTAGTGCCTAACAATTCAGCCGCTTGGGTTTTATTGCCATCGGTTTGTTTGAGTGCCGCTATAATTAAACGCTTTTCTTGTTCTTGTAGATAAGCCTCTAAGCCTTCTGCGGGCAGTTTGGTGTCGCTATGAGGTATTGATAATGCAGGCTCTGAGTACTGCTGTGAGTGCTGCTGTGATTGCATTGGGTCTTTGTTACTCGCCTCTTCGATAGACTCAGTATTGACCGTAGCGCTTTGGGTTATCGGCAGCTTGTCTTGAGTCGCAGGTTCTAATAATTCGGCTGATTTTGTAGGGGAGGCGGCAGGTGACTGCGTTGCCGCCTGAATGGCTGACGGGTAGGGCTGATTACTGGTGCGATAAGGATGCAAATTTACATCAATTTGTTTGGTTATAGAAGGCGGCTGTGGCGCTTTAGCAGATGATGAGGCACTTTTAGTCTGTTGCTGCGGCGCGGTTTGTGGCGTGTTCTTGGGCTCAATGTTACGGTCATTATCGGCAAGGGCAGGCAAGCCTAAATGCTTTGCATCGATGATTGAGGTCTCAGCTAAGGTAATCGCACGTTCAAGGACGTTACGCAACTCGCGCACGTTGCCGGCAAACTCATGTTGGCGCAAGCGCTGACAAGCGGCCTCGGTCAATTCTGCCGGCGTATCTAATTGCCACTCTTCTGCAATCAGTCTTAAAAAGTGCTTTGCCAATACGGGAATATCGCCACGGCGAGCACTCAGAGTCGGCAGTTTTAGCTCAATAACATTAATCCGATAATATAAATCCTGTCTAAAGCTTCCGAGTTGTACCAGCTGCTCTAAATTTTTATGGGTGGCAGAGAGAATCCGAATATCAACCGGCAGCTCTTTGGTATCCCCTATCGCCCGTACCGTTTTTTCTTGAATCGCGCGCAGCAGTTTGACTTGCATAGGCAGTGGCAGGTCAGCCACTTCATCTAAGAACAGCGTGCCGCCATTGGCTTGCTGAAACAGTCCTTGCTTATCAGCAACCGCCCCTGTAAAGCTGCCTTTTTTATGCCCAAAAAACTCAGATTCCATCAGCTCAGAAGGTATCGCCCCACAGTTTACAGGGACAAAACTGCCATCACGACGCGGACTTAAATCATGAATCAGCCTTGCCACCACCTCTTTTCCCGTGCCGGATGCACCTGATAAAAACACCGGCGCTTGTGAGCGTGCGAGCTTTAAAATCGTGTTTTTTAGCGCGTCCATGACCTCAGAGTCACCGATTAGGCGCTTGTCTAATAATTGCTGTTCTGGCGTGCGGGCGTCAGCGGCACTTGCCGCATTATCTTGGTGGACGACTTTAAGGGCGTTTTCAACCAACTGGCGCAAACGAGGCAGTTCAAGCGGTTTATTCACAAAGTCAAACGCCCCAAGCTTGAGCGCTTCGATAGCCAAATCCATACTGCCATGGGCGGTGATAACCGCCACAGGAATATTAGAGCTATTACTGATTTGCTTCACCAGCTCTAGTCCTGAACCGTCAGGCAGGCGCAAGTCGGTCAGGCAAAAGTCATACTGATTGCTAGCCCAAAAAGTCTGGGCTTGTGACAAAGTATACGCCACGTCACTTTTTATACCCATCTTGGTTAGGGTAATTTGCATCAGACGGCATAAATCCACTTCATCATCGACGACTAGGGCAGTGGCTGTCATACATAACCTCATCAGTAATTCTTTGGGAAAATTATTATCGCTATTATTATAAATATTTTAGATTGTACAGTTATGGGCGGCGTTAGGACTTAGGCTCAAAACATCGACAGTTCACTTGCCCCGCTATCGGACAACCGGCAATGGGTATCATCAAGCGAAAGCAGGTTTTTTCGTGCTCAGGCACATACAATAACCGCGCATGATTGACCTCACTAAAGGCTTGCGATAAATAAAGCCCAAGACCAGTACCGGTGATATCAGTCGTAAAAAACGGATCAAACAATTGCTCCAGATGGGCATGGTTAACCCCTAATCCTTGGTCTAAGATATCAATAATAACGTCATTTTGTTGGCTATAAACCTCGATTTCAACAGCAGCATGTTCATGACCACTATAGCGTAAGCCATTATTAATGACATTAATCAAAATCTGCTCTAATTGATGAGTATCAAACTCAATAATCGGCGCTGCAGCTAGGCGCAGCGAGACGTCTTGATTACCAAAATAAGTCGCTAAAAACTCCGGCATCCAAGTTGCCAATGGGATGTTTTGTTGATTAGGCGGCTGCTGACGAGATAATTTTAAGACATCCTCAATGATACGGTTGACCCGTTTGGTTTGCGCAAATATCATTTTATACAGCTCATGATTACTCTCATCAGCGCCATCCACAGGATTCTCCGTTATCTCCTCCATAAGCAGCTGACTGGCTTGTGAAATCGTTGCCAAAGGATTACGGATTTCATGGGCGATACTGGCAGTTAATTGTCCTAGTGATGCCAGTTTAAGCTGTTGGGCATTGGCTTGTTCACGGCGCTGATCTTCTAATAACAGTAACTGACTGCTATCTTTTAAGGGAATGATTTGCACGCGTAGCTTATTGAGCATAGAGGCGCTAGCCACTGCTGGTAACTCATAAATAAAGGTGCGTGTCTGTCCAACAGCTATCGATAAGCAGCTCTCTAATAAAGCAGCATGCTGCGCTTGCAGTTGCCGCTGAAAGGCAGCTAACGGGTCAAACGCTTGATGCAACTGCTGCTTATGGCGCCGTCTCAGTAGTAGCGATTTACGGCGGTTTTTTAGCCTTTGAGTAGGTACCATCTCACTGGTTTGAGGATTATCAGCTGCCGTCAGTGCCTGATTGGGAATATCTAAAAGCTGATAAGCGGCATCATTTGCCAAGACGATACGACCCTCATCGATGACCATCACCCCATTAATCATTTGGCTAATAACCTCTTGATTAATCGTATTCAGTCGTCTGACTTCGCGCGCCTGCATTGCTGCTATATTTTCGGCATGGACTAAGCGCTGCGATGCCGACCAACTCAAAAACCCTACTGCCAAAAAACTACCCGACATTAATAAGGCATCGCCTAAATTGGTCAGGCTCATACTATTGGCAATGGCATAAAAAAACTGCTGATAAATGACAAAAATAATCGCCAATAAGGTAATAATGAGCGCCTGCGAGCCTTGCAACAGCATAAAGCTGGCTGCCACCACCACCATATATAGCATCGTTAACTGTAAATCAGGCGCGCCATTGGTATACAGCAGCAAACTTAACACGATTACATCGAGTGCCAAGCCTAATGCCAATTGCTGTTTTGGCTTTTTTTTCAGCCCATAAAATAAGCCAAATAAAACCACACTCAGTAAAAAATAAAAGGCTAAGCCAGTTAGTTGTAATAAGCTCGGTAACCGTATACTTTCATCGGTTTTTAGCGTGACATAGCCCATCACTATAAAAAACACACTGACAATCAAGCGATAGCTACTATAAATCAGCCCTAAACGTCGCAGCTGTGATGAGGGTAAGCTGTTGCCTTGTTGGAGGTAGCCCATAATCAGCTTAAGCAGGCGTGAGTTGGCTTTCATATCATGACCAAATAATTAAAAGAGTCGAGCAGCATCTAAGGCTGAATCAGTCCATGACGAATCGCCATATGTGTCAGTTTAACATCACTATCCACCCCCACTTTTTCATAAATGCGGTAGCGATAAGTATTAATGGTTTTTACGCTCACAAATAACTGGTCAGCGATTTGTTGCGGACTTTGACAATTAACCACCATCATCGCCACTTGTTTTTCACGGTCACTTAATAAATCAAAAGGTGACGAGGCATTATCAGACAACAGCACATCGGCTAATTGCTCCGCGACATCATGACTAAAATAACGTCCACCTTGATGGATTTTTTTGATAGCGCGTATCATCTCATCAAGCGGCGTACCTTTAGTGATATAGCCATTAACGCCCGCTTTTAGGAGCATCGAGGGATAAGGCTGAGTCACCATACTACTTACTGCCAAAATTTTGATGCCCAAATCCAATTGCACCAAGCGTTTGGTGGCCTCAACGCCACCGATATTTGGCATATTAACATCTAATAATATCACGTCAGGTCGCAGCTGTTTTGCCAGACGAATCGCCATATCGCCGCTATCGGCTTCGCCCACCACTTCGATATCGGGGCTATCTGCTAACATACGACTGATGCCCATGCGCACCAAATCATGATCATCGACTACCAATACTTGAATCATAGTTATACTCTTCGTGATGGTTCATTGTTCAAGGGTTATCCCACTATTTTTATTTTATAGGTTTAATGCCTAGAGGGTATGCTGTTTTTTAAAGGATATGCTGTTTTTAGCATCACTATATAAGAGTTATTGCACAAGTGTTTGTTTGGATAGCATAAATAAATCGGCGCATTTCACTCATTTTTTATAAAAGCTGAGCAGAAATAAGAGCGAACCTTGCTTAATTGTTAACTAATCTTGCCCAAACCCAAACCCTATGTAGCAAAATTTCATTATTATTCATAAAACTGGGCAAGTCAGACTTAGGAGATTAAACTTAAATGCAAACCATGATACACTAAAAGTACAAGAACTCTATACGAGTACCTATAACCTATACCATCTCTTACATCGCTAAAAACACGATTTTTGTGAACCACGCCGCTCTTACCATAGCGCAGACAATACCAAAAGCAGGGGAAATAATGAAATATCTACCATTAACCAAACAGCAATTAGTGGCTGCAATGATATCGTTGAGTTTAGGCAGTGTGGCACAGGCGGCACTGACTATTAACGGTAGCCCTGAAGCGCGTATCGGTTGGGGCGGTGCTGACAGTTTATCTGAAGCACGTAGTATCATGCAAAGTAGCAGTAGCAGTGGCACTGCTATCAAAAAAGTCGATAATGGCTATGGCACCACCAGTCTCACCAATGCGCCTAGTAGTTTCAGTACGACGAATAACTTTAATAGTAGCTATAGTGGCAGCTTTGGCAGCCGCGATATGTTGCCTATTAGTACCGATTCGCGCAGTGTGGCAGTGATTGATGCGCAAACGGGCGAGTCCATTTATGAAAAAAGTGCCGATGTGGCGCGTCCCATGGCAAGTATCACTAAAGTCATGACGGCGATGGTAGTATTAGATGCAGGTCTTGATATGCGTGAGGAGATTATCCTTGATGCAGAGGACTTTGTAGGACCTAAACGCGCCAGCTCAAACCTGAAGTCAGGCGACCGCCTAAACCGCGCTGAGATGCTACTAATGGCATTGATGAAGTCAGAAAACCCTGCGGCAAAAAGCCTAGCACGTAACTATCCAGGTGGCTATGATGCCTTTATGCGGGCGATGAACCGTAAAGCGCAAGAGCTTGGCATGACGACGGCATTTTTTGGTGACCCAACCGGTCTTGATAAGCGCAATGTGGCCTCCTCAAATGATTTGGTAAAAATGGTTCGTGCGGCGGGTAACTATGATGTGATTCGTCGTTTCTCCACCACCAAAAACTATGATTTTTATGTCTCTAACTATGCCAGTGGCAACCGTACTTATAAAGCCAATAACACCAGCAGCTTAGTGCGTGATGGTA
>DAIPIF010000010.1:11935-21053 GCA_036770925.1 Psychrobacter sp. | reverse complement strand
CACTGGCATAAGTCATAAAGGTGTAACCTGCATAGGAGGTGCCACCAAATGGCGCCTCACCCAACCAGTTCACATAGGTTTGGCAAATCTGGGTGATATCTTGCTGCAAGCGTCCCATATTGGCGCTGTGCTTACCTGATACATAAAAATGATGGCTGATGGTTTGCTGCTTATCGTCTTGAATCATAAAATCAAATGCCGCTTGCTCAGCAATCTCAAACGGATAATCAATCAGCTCCTCATAGCTTTGTGCCTGCAAGCCGTAGCCATACTGTCTGCTGTCTGCATTATTTTTAGCCTCATCATAAGCATCCACTTGCAGATGTGTGGCGGCAAGTCCACAAGCTAATTTTATATTTCGGGCATCTTTATCGGCAAAAAACGCCGCTGGCACCAGCAAGCTGACTTGTACAGGCGACTGCTCTTGTCCCGCCACGGCTAACGCTAACGAGGTAAAATTACCATAAAGGCGCTGCTGATCCACATAGGCGGTGCGCACCGATAAATCGTAGCAATACACCTCATAATGAATGCTTAATGCTTGCCCTGCTGTTGCAAGAGGCAGCTGCCAGGTATGTTTATCCGTTTTTTGAGCGCGATAAAGCTCAGAGGAAGGATGCATTTGATAATGCACGGCGGTGATATTGCGCGCAAATTCACGCAGCAAATAACTGCCCGGTATCCAAGCCGGCAACCATAACTGCGGCGCGTCTGTATCCGCCGTAAAGCATAAAGTCACCTCAACCAGATGCTCATTGAAGCGCGCAAAGTCGAGTTGGTAGCTGATTGCTTGGGTATTATCCGTGCTATTCATACGGCTATTAGCAGGGTCAGAAGTCAGCGCATGAGAGCCATTAGAGATATCAGTCATAATCCATTCTTATAGTGATGTTTGTCTTTATGGTAGAAGGCTGCGCCGAAAAAGGCAACTGGCAAACCTCAAAACCGTCTTATTCAGATTAATTATAATTTTTTATACTTTTTACCTTGAAACTCAGCGCCACCATCGCAATTAAAGACGCTAACTGCTACAGTTACCTATAATAAACTGATGATAATTAACTAATGGTGTGGCTTTTTGGCTGGCTGATTGGCTTTTTTAGGTTTATTGCACCTCTATTTACTTTTTATATCGACAAATTTAGGATCATTTATGACTATTATCACCAAAGACACCGCCGTTAAATTCAACTACACCCTAAAAGATGACGAAGGCAATATCCTTGACCAGTCGCCAGAAGGTCAACCATTGGCTTATTTGCATGGTCATCAAAACATCATTCCTGGTCTTGAGCAGCAATTAGAAGGCAAATCAGCGGGCGAGAGCTTGACGGCTGTCGTTGAGCCTGTCGATGGTTATGGCGAAATCCAAGCACAAGCAGTACAAAAAGTGCCACGCGATAACTTCCAAGGCGTCGAAGACATTCAGCCGGGTATGCAGTTTCAGTCAGAAGCTGGCGGACAAGTGATGCTCGTAACGGTTACTGAAGTGACTGACGATGAAGTGACTGTTGATGCCAACCATCCTTTGGCGGGCAAACGTCTTACTTTTGATGTTGAAATTCAAGAAGTACGTGCTGCCACTGAAGATGAATTGAACCATGGTCACGTCCATGGTATCGGCGGCGTTGAGCACTAATCTTGATTATATGTTAATCAGATAAAACCATTAGGTTTATAGTTTGGTTTAAGCGGGATAATTCAAACTCAGTAATTTAAATTACTGAATTTAAACTAAATAACTTGAATTAAACTCAGTAACTTAAACCAAAAAATCTGATCTAAAAAGCCAGTAGCCAAGAATACCAGCTGCTGGCTTTTTTGTGGGTGACTGTTTTTTGGCTGACGCTAACGCTAAAATCGCAGTCATCGCAGTCATGCTACAACCCCATTTCCAGACGTAAAAAGACCGTATAACGACAAGCGTTATACGGTCTTTATTACCAACTATCCTTGTTGCTATTACACCACTATCTAATCCCGAGATAGGGTGCAATCATCGGGCATCTTGCCCTATCATCGTCCGTAATTAGCCACACATCCTTGAAACAATCTATACGCCACTTATCAGTACCAATCCCTAGTATTTATAAGTAGTATCACTAAACTGTGCCTTAGGTTCATAATCTCATATTAGGCAGGGCTTAGTAAGACGTTTGAGCGTCAGTGCGTGTAAGCATATGCTTACAGGTAGATTTTTGAGTGCTTACTGATAAGTGCGAAGTGCTCCTCTATAACTTCTCTTCAGGGGTCGCAAGCACGGTAGGTTCAGCGCTGAGCATCAGATAAGCGGCTTCATTAATATAAGCCTCACTCTCAGGTAGCGGTGGACGCTCACTTTCTCTCATTTGGCTACGCTCTTCAAACTTGGCATCCATAGCGGCTTGGTAGGTATTCCAATTGGCATAAGGCGATTTACCCATCGCAAGCTGGCGCTTGTTTTCGGCGTCTAATGAGCGCTGCTCAATCAGATTCATCTTGGCACGGCGACTACTAATATCCAAGTCTATCGGTTTTTGCTCATCGTCCATATTACGAATATCATTCAATGTCGATAAATAGACAAACTGTGGGTTTTGCTCTTGGCGAATCTTAGACTGCTGATTTAAGGTCGCTAAAGTATTGGCGCTAAACTTGCCTTCAGGCTTATAAGGGGCGGTTTTAATGGTATCCCAAGGCAGCGCTTTTTTCTGGGCGCGCTCACCAAAGGTGGCATCATCATAGATATTAACCAGTTCAATATCAGGCACCACGCCCTTATTTTGGGTACTGCCGCCAGTGATACGGTAGAACGTGCGCTGAGTGAGCGTCGCTGAGCCGAGAGCGATACTGTCGAGCTGAATTTGCGCTGAGCCTTTACCGGTGGTGGTGCTGCCAACCACTAAGCCGCGACCGTAATCTTGAATGGCTGCCGCAAATATCTCACTCGCCGAGGCTGAAGCCAAGTTAATGAGCACCGTCATTTTGCCGTCATACAGCTGCTTGCCACCATCGTCATCACGATAGACTTGGATATTGCCACGGTTATCGCGAATCTGTACTAAGGGTCCACTTTTTATAAACAGCCCGAGCATTTTTGCCACTTCATCGAGTGAGCCCCCAGGGTTATTACGCAAATCAACCACTAAACCATCGATGTTCTCTTTATTTAGGGCTATGAGCGCTTTTTCAGTATCGATACTGACGCTACGATATTCCTCACCATTGCGGCGGGCGCGGTAGTTAAGATAAAAACTGGGTATCTCAAGCACGCCGATACGTTTGGGCGTGGCATCGATATCAGGACGCTGCACTTCAACCACTCGGTGGGTGACGCCCGACTCTTCTTGCTTAATCACATCTCGCACCAAGGTTACGGTACGGGCGCTGGTATCAGGTGTATTAGGCTGACGTACTTTAATGGTCACTGAGGTGCCGCGCTTACCCCGAATCAAGCCGACAATTTCACGCGTTGACCAGCCGACCACATCGGTCATGGTCTTGCCATCTTCGGCAATCCCGATGATTAAATCATTGGGCTTTACCTGTCCGGTCTTCGCCGCAGGTCCGCCATCGACTAAGGCAACAATGCGCGTATAGTCAGGGTTTTTGCGATCCGGACGAATAGAAACTCCGATACCTTCTAACTGCAAGCTTGACTGAATTTGTAGCTCATTGGCTTGAATCGGCGCGTAATAGTTGCTATGTGGGTCATAGGTTAGCATCGCCGTGTTCAGGATGGTTTCCATGATTTGATTATCAGTGAGACGCTCCATTTGCCCTTTTTGACGGGAGAAACGATTGAGTAAAATCTCACTCGGCGTGCGCTGATCATCGCGTACTAAATCTTGCCCAAGGGTGATATCAGGATTATCCAAGAATACTTGTTCTTTCGCCTTTTCGTCCTCTTGACCTAAAGTGATACTCATCAGCTGAAACTTAAGCTGACGCGCCCAGTAGTCACGCTGCTGTTTTTGGGTCTTAAAATGCGGCTGCTTTTCGCGGTCGAGGACGATGGTGTCTTTACTGTTCAAATCAATCTTGGTTTTGAGCATCTTGGTGGACATATCCAGATATTCATTGGAGCGTTTGCGATAGCGCTCAAAGATATCTACCCCTGCCGATAAGTCGCCACGTTTGAGACGAGCCCCAAAATCACTGGCGTATTTTTTGGTAAACTCGTCGACATCTGACTGTAAAAACAGCGTGTGATTGGGGTCAAGACTGTCGATATACATAGCCAGCATCTCGCTGCCCATCTTAGTATCAAGCGGCTGATTGAGATAATGACTGCGGTCAAGTAACGCCGCAACTTGGCGTGTGGTTAGTTGCTGCTCTGGCGTTTGTACAAAGCCTGCTGTCTGGGTATTGGCAACAGCGGTGCCATAGCTTTGAGTGAGAATAAGACCGGCAACGCCGACTGATGCGGCGCTCAGTAACCACTGTGCGGGTTGTTTTTTCATTATATCTACCTAGTTGTCTTAAGGAATACGCTTAAATTAAGCAGGCTAAAACAGTATGGGATAGTGACTTAAATAAATCCTGTTATTGACCATCGTATGCTGATTATTGCCACAGCGTTATAATATAAATTATCGGTCATAAAAAATGAATTAATATTAACATGGGCGTCAGCGCTGAACTGTCTCAATCTGTATAAACAATCTTACACGCAAGCCCTAGCAATACCAAACTTTCTGGTATATTTATTGTTTGTTTTATGGATTGTCAGGGTTAATAAAAGCTTAGGTTATCGCTTATGATTAATAGATGGCATAATAAGCGCGGGTCGGTGACTGGGCGGCTACCGTTCATAATAATAAAGGGTGCGCTGGGCTCATAAAGTGGGGCACCCCATAAGGATAATGCCATGTATGGTGTGTTAATGATTGATATCGATAGCAGTACGCTGACGGCAGAAGATGTCCGTTTAATTAAGCAAGCACAAGTCGGTGGGCTGATATTATTTGCGCGTAATATCGTCGATGCCGCGCAAACTCGACGATTATGTGAGGAGATTCGCTCTCATAATGCCGATATTTTAATCGGAGTGGATCAAGAAGGCGGACGGGTGGCACGACTGCGTCAGGGCTTTACGCCACTGCCGGCGATGGGCAAATTAGGTCAATTGTTTAATACTGAACCGAGTCGGGCGCTGAGCTGTGCTTATGATTGTGGTTATTTAATGGCGGCAGAAGTGTTGGCAGTGGGCATTGATTTGAGCTTTGCTCCGGTGCTCGATCGTGATGGTATCAGCCAAGTAATTGGTGACCGCAGTTTTCATCAAGACCCACAGGTGATTGTGACATTAGCCCATCAGCTGATGCGCGGTATGAAGGCGGCAGGGATGGCAACCACGGGCAAGCACTTCCCCGGTCATGGGGCAATCGCGCCTGATTCGCATGTCTCAGAGGCGATTGATAATCGCCCCTTGGAGGAGATTATGGCAACCGATATGCAGCCGTTTATGCAGACGCTGCCGTGGCTCGATGCCTTGATGCCGGCGCATGTGATATTTCCGCAAGTGGATAATAAACCGGCGGGATTTTCTAAAATTTGGCTACAAGATATCTTGCGCACTCAGTTAAAGTTTGAGGGTGTATTATTCTCTGATGATTTGTCGATGGCGGGCGCAGGGGCGGCAGGTGATGTCAGCGCGCGCGTGCAAGCGGCTATCCAAGCGGGCTGCGACATGGCTTTGGTGTGCAATGATAGAGTGGCGGCACAGGCAGCGGTCGCGGCGGCGCAACAGCTGCCTTATCCCAATCAAAAGCGCATCAAAACGATGTGTGGACAGATACCTGAATGGCAAGGCGATTTAGAGCGTACTTGCCAGCAGTTTGCCTACTGGCAAACGGCTAAGGATAATGTGATCGCTACTTTTTTTGAGGATAGCGTTTTTAAGGATGGCGTTGACGCATTAACCCATGAGTCCAAGGCAGAGGCGCTCATTAAGCAGCAACAGCAAGACCCGACTGCTTATAAATAATAGACGATTTATATTTTTCACAAAAAAACGCACCTAGTTATAACTAGGTGCGTTTTTTAATTATTAATGACTAAATATGAATGGATTCATTATCGAATTTAAGCGATTAATTGGCTTTAGGATCTAATACCGTACCTTGGGTTGGGTCATCAGAATCTGGCAGTATATCGTCATTATCAGGATCAAGTGGATTGAGGTCTGGATCTGCTGTATTAGCGTTAGTTACCCCAATGGTGTCTGGCATGACGGCTATGCCGCTACCCTCACCCATAGTCGTTTCATCATAAACGGTAAATTCAATACGGCGGTTACGGAAGCGACCTTGCTCGGTGGCATTATCAGCGATAGGGTCGGTTTCGCCCATACCTTTGGTCATCAATTTGCTAGGATCAGCACCTTGTGCCACCAAATAATCTTTCATCGCTTGCGCGCGCTGTTGTGACAATGTCATATTGTACGCGGCGTCAGCGGTCTTATCCGTGTGACCTATTATCATCAATGTCATATCAGGCACTTGCTGCATGATTTTAACCGCATTGTCTAATAATGCCTTGTTAGCCTCTGGAATGA
This sequence comes from Psychrobacter sp., assembly GCA_036770925.1. Taxonomy (GTDB): domain Bacteria; phylum Pseudomonadota; class Gammaproteobacteria; order Pseudomonadales; family Moraxellaceae; genus Psychrobacter. Next base: position 14,515 of record DAIPIF010000010.1, on the reverse strand, counting down.
TGGCTTCATCGACCTCAAAATGAACCACTTGTAAGCTTAGCGCCCGAGCTACATCACGAGGGCTTGGATTGTCACCTAGATTATCAACCGCCATTTGTGCCGCGCTCATGCTGGTGTCAATCTCGTTTTGCAAGTCTAGTGGACCCTCAGCAGTTACGGTCATCGCAGGGGCAGCGGCTTGCAGGTCTGTGACCAATTGCTGCAGGACGTCGGCATCTGCGGCATTCACCACGATATCATTACCCTTAATCAGCATACTGGCATTAGGGACACTTTTGATAATTTGTAACATTGAGCCCAGTTGCGCGGACGCTGGCATATCAATGGCAAAGCTATCATCGACATCCGCACGACATTTATTAGACTCCTCACCAAAGACATTCGCCATCGCATTCATGACGGTACTTTGCAAGGTGTCATCACCGACATTTATCCGGCAAGCATATAAGCTGTTGGCGTCACTACCAGTTGCGATACGTAGCGATGCCGGCTCCACATCCATTGCGACCACGGTTTGTCCGGCATCATCACTTGCCGTATCCTCAGTAATCACTTGTCCTGAATTGACTGGCGAGCCGACTGGCTCAGGGTTTTCTTGACAACCGCGCAGCAGCGCCCAAGCTAAAGCACCCAAAATAATCAAGCCGATAATCGGTAGCAGCGCTTTCATAAAGCTGCCTTTTTCTTCTTCTTGACGTTGTAGCGGCGCGGTGCTGACCGTGTCCGAGAGAGTCGCACCGGCAGGTGTCGAAGCCGCCACTACGCCGGCAGGTACCACTGCACTTGCCCATAAAGGAATGTGTTTTTGATAACTGGATAAATTGTCATTTAAAAACTGCGGCACAGGCGTCGTACCTGCTAAGCTTTTAATCTCGTGATAGGCTAACGGCGCTGCCATTGCCACTAAACCACGCGCGGCGGTTGGGTCCACGGCATGCTCTTCAGCCAGTTGGCTGGATATCTGCCCACGCTGGCTGCCATCTGTCCATACTCGATCATAAAAGCTCTGATCGTCGGTGGCGATATTTTCGTTGGTAAAGCGCCCATAAACATCGTTGTCTGCCAAACGCGCGGCAAAAATAGCATAAAACTGCTCCAGTAAGCCTTTTTTGGCAGGGCTGCTGTCGTCTCCGAGTACTGCGGGGCTGACCGTGCGGGTTAAATGACCGATGACATCCATGATAAATCTCCTCTATTTTTATTTGAATACTTTTTATTTAAATGCTTTTTATTTGAATACTTTAAATAGCCATTATTTGAATACTAAAGCGTATCCTAGTGCTCAACGCTATCATTATGCTTGCATGCTGATTTTCAAAGCAGTGATTTTTGCTGCCACTGTCTTACTTACTATGACCTTTAAACTCTGAGTTAAACTCATCATTTTCTAGCAATCAATGCCTCTATTATAAGTGGGATGATTAAGCGCTCACAATAAAGCAGCTGTAGTGTAAATGATACGATAGGTAATGTTTCAGTGAGCAGACGTAACTGTATGGGCGCTGTGCAACGAGCGGATAACAGCGCCTTTACAGATTGGTGTAAGCTTAATAGTAAACATCTGTTGTTATTCAGGTATTTTACTATCTACTGGACGCGCATTTTGTAGCGGCTCAGCGACAAAATCAGTACCCGATAGCTCATCGAGCTCTGAGAGAGAAATCGGTCCTGCAGGCGCATTATTACGCGGCGCGGGGTTGGCATTATTGCCGTTATTTCTAACATTATCGGTTTGCTGATTCTCTGCACTGCGATTGCTCGGCATATTATTGCTATCATTAGTGTTTGCAGGGTTGCCTGTATTAACGTTGCCCTCATAAGGCTCAGCAAAATCATCATCGCGCCCATTCATCGCATCTATCCCATCATCATCCATCGGCGTGCTGTTCTCCAAAATCGGTGGCGGTGCAATAGCGGTGACGGTCATCGTCGGTAATAAATTACGAATATCCATCAGCAGGCGCTGTAGCTGCTCCTCATCCGGCGACTCGAGGGTGATGCTATCGTTTTGTAACTGTAAGCGGGCAAAGGGCGTGGCTTTGAGTAGCGTTAGCACCTCAGGCAGCAGCGCGATATCAATATCAGACAAGGTGGTTTTGACGCCGGCTTTGACCTCTAAGTTACAGATGTTTTCTTGCTCACCGAAGCTCAAACGTAGCGCTTGGCTCAAGGCATTGTGTAAATTGGCATCGCCTACCGTTGCCGAGCAGCTATATAACTCGCCACTATTATCGACGCCAACGATGAATTCTACCGGTATGGTCGCTGGTACGACTGCTTCGGGCGTTGCGATAACGGGCGCGGCAACGACAGGCTCCTCATGGGTCATATATTTGGGCTGGATGACCAAAAACCATAGCAGTGCCAGTGCCAGTACGGTCAAAATCATTAACAATATAGGCACTAATAACTGGCTATAAGGTCGGCGCGCCGCTACTTTTTTGGTGGCAATGAGGGCGTCATCAGCGTTGTAATGTTCTGAGGGATTGGCATGGATAGCATCGCTTGGCGGCGTAGCAGTAGTATCAGTATCAGTGCTCATAATCGCTGAGGTTTCGTCGGCTTGCCGCTTATCTAAAT
>DAIPIF010000010.1:6763-11835 GCA_036770925.1 Psychrobacter sp. | reverse complement strand
AAACTGTCCATTGGCTTGCACTTTAAGCTCTTGATAAGCAAGCGGCGCGGCATTTATCAGCAATTGCTCAGTGCTGGCACTATCAATATGATGGGTCGCTGACAGCTCATGAATCAATAACTGCCGCAAGTTATCCTCTTGCCAGATGCGCTCAAATAAGGGGTTTTTATTGCCCGCAAACTCTGCCGTTACAGCAGGCTCTAGCAGCGCTTGGTCAGCACGTAACAGCTGAGTATATACCGCAGGGATTGCCAAACGGGTGATGAATAGCGCATAAAACTGCTCAAGCAGACTAACCGCTGCCACACTCGTCTGGGCACTCGCGCCTAATACTGCACAGGTGACGGTTTGCTCTAAGTGATCAATAATAGTCATAATTACGGCCTTTGCTGGCGTTGGTTTTAAAGAGGGGTTATGGGCAATTTATTAGGTTTTATGCTTGCGTCTTTGATGTCGTAGCGCGCCTGTGATAGTCAACCTCGTTTTACTTCTTGAGCTATTATAAGCCAAAAACTAAGGTTAGCACCTAGTCCCTCAAAAAGCATCTTAAGTGGGCGCAACTTTGGCAAATGAGACTCAATTTGTGTGTGTATGTAAATAACGTGAGCCAGTGATTGTAGTTTACTTTTAAAGTCACTAAGATAACAGCTCATTGCTAGGCGCTTATTTTGCGTCTTTATGGGCGACTTTGCTTTTTTAGCCACCACGCTTGCGCTAACATACTTAATTAGGCTCGACCTAAGGATTTTTCAGTGTTTGATCATACAACGCTTATCATTATTATTACCGTTATTGTCAGCCTCGCCGCATGGCAAAATAAAGCGCTGTTTAATCGACTGATTTTTTATCCGCCGGCGGTCAATAATGGGCAGTGGGATCGTTTTGTCACTCATGGATTTATTCATGCGGATAGTATGCACTTACTGTTTAATATGTTTACTTTGTACTTTTTTGGTCGGGCAATCGAGGGCTTATATCAGCCTTTTTTAGCCGGCTATGGGTTTGTGGTATTTTATGTGCTTGCCATTATTGTGGCGATGATACCGAGCTATATTAAAAATAAAAACCATGCCAGTTATTTAAGCCTTGGGGCTTCAGGTGGTGTCTCAGCGGTACTGTTTGCTTTTATTTTACTGGCACCGTGGGATATGATTTATTTATTTGCCATTATCCCGATTCCCGCTATCTTATTTGCCATCGCTTATGTGGCTTATAGTATTTATGCGGATAAACGTGGCGGCTCTCATATTAATCATTTAGCGCATCTGTGGGGCGGCGCTTTTGGCATTATCGCCACTATTGCGCTTGAGCCGCGGGTATTATTGCATTTTATTAACGCCTTACTCTCGCCTATTTTTTAGACCAACCTTTTTTAGATAAACTGCTTTTAAAATAAGCCATGTTTAGATAAACCGTCACTTTTTAGATAAAACAAGACATTATGATTATAGATATTATTGGTGATATTCACGGTTATGCGGACAAGCTGGCAGGTTTGCTGACACAATTGGGCTATGGGCATAATGGGCAGTATTTTGTGCCGCCAGAGGGTCATCGGGCGTTATTTATCGGCGACTTGATTGATCGAGGCGTACAGCAAGTTGCTACGCTTGAGATGGTTTTTGCGATGATTGATGCGGGGGTTGCCGATGCGGTGATGGGCAATCATGAGTATAATGCACTGGCGTTTGCCACCCTTAACCCTAAAAATTCAGACCACCATTTAACAGACTCAAAAGACTATTTGCGCGCGCATAATGAGATACATACGCGCCAGCATGAGGCGTTTTTGGCAGAAGTGCCGTTTGGCTCAGAGCTGCACCAGTATTGGTTACAGCGCCTTTATGAGCTGCCGTTATGGCTTGAGACAGATTATGCTTGCTTTGTGCATGCCTGTTGGGACGTCGATAGCATGGCGATTTTGCAGCCGTTATTGACCGCCGATAATTGCTTGACCGTGCAGGGACTGATTGAGACCTCGCAAAAAGATAGCGCGGCTTTTGACGCACTCGAGCGGGTCTTAAAAGGGGTGGAGACGCCACTGCCCGAGGGTATCGTGATGGTCGATAAAGAAGGGACGGTACGCCACCGTGTGCGCGTGCGCTGGTGGCTTGATGCGCTCAATGAGCGTACCATTCACGAAGTGGCGCGGGCACCTAAATCAGCATTGGCACAAATCCCCAGTGATACCTTGGTAGAAAACATCGACTTTGCACTGAAAACGGGTAAGCCGGTGTTTGTGGGGCATTATTGGCTGACGGGCGCGCCTGAGCCGCTAAGCGGGCAAGTGGTTTGCACTGATTATTCTGCGGCGGTAGATAGTGGTTATTTAACCGCTTATCAGCTCGATACTGAGCAGCCGCTGCCCTTAAACTCAGCTCATTTTGTACAATATCGTCATGATGAATCATCCACAGTTCATCATTCATAATGATTAATGATTAATCAACACTCCATACCCGATAAGGCAGAGCTGACCACGTCATAGCCTGCCTTTTTTAAACAAAAGTCAAACGGGGCTTTACGATGTACCCAAAACTTTTGTATGATGGTCTTTTTGAGGATAGCGTATCATGAGCATCACATCGACGACTAGCGCCACGGTTCAGCCCAAGCCTATTGACTCCCCTGCCGGTCAGGCAAAAGTAGGTATCATCATGGGTTCACAATCAGATTGGGGCACGATGAGTGCCGCCGCGCAACTGCTGGCGGACTTTGATATCGCCTTTGAGTGTGAAGTGGTCTCCGCGCATCGTACGCCTGATAGACTGTTTGAGTATGCCAAAAACGCTAAGGATAATGGCTTGCAGGTGATTATCGCCGGCGCCGGCGGTGCCGCTCATCTGCCCGGTATGTGTGCCAGTCAAACGCCTCTACCCGTCTTTGGTGTGCCCGTTAAATCCTCCATGCTCAGCGGTTGGGACAGCTTATTATCTATCGTACAGATGCCCAAAGGTGTGGCGGTGGGGACGTTAGCTATCGGCAGTGCAGGCGCTTATAATGCTGCATTACTCGCGATTCAAGTTTTAGCACTGCATGATGAGGCTATTGCTACTCAGCTCAATGATTTGCGCCAGATGCAAACTGAGACGATTTTAGCCAGTCCGACACCAGGAATTATAAACTAATCTTAGTAAGCTATTAGTTTGATATTTATTTTAAAATAAGCGTTACTGAATATAAGGTGCATGTAGTGCACCTTTTCCTATTTTAATACGCCCCTTTTATGACCCTAATTTTCAATCCACTTTTGACCCAAAGAGCCTATCATGACCACAGCCAACGCTTATCCTGTTACTCAAACTATTCATACTATCGGTATTTTAGGCGGTGGTCAGCTTGGCATGATGCTGGCGCAAGCGGCATTGCCACTGGGTTATCGCTGCGTATTTTTAGAAGATAATGCCGATTGTCCTGCCAGTCTTTATGGGCAAGTTTTTAGTAGCGCGCAATTAGACGACTTTATTGCCGCCGCTGAGGTGTTTACTTTAGAGTTTGAAAACACCCCCACCGAAACCGTTGAAAAACTCGCCAAATTATCCGCTGACAAGCAAAAACAAGGTATGTTTCCGCCGCCCATCGCCCTTGATATCGCCCAAGACCGCTTAAAAGAAAAGCAGCTATTCAATGATTTGAATATCGCCACCGTACCTTTTATGGCGGTTAATTCACTCGCGGAGCTCAAACAAGCGGGCGAGAGCTTAGGCTTGCCCATGGTGCTCAAAACCAGTCGCGGCGGCTATGATGGCAAAGGTCAATACGTCATCAAGCAAGAGGCGGATATTAAACTAGCTTGGCAAGCGTTAAAAGACGCGGTCAGCGGCAAAGGTAGCTTGACGGCAACCCCTGCGCCCTTGATAGCCGAAGGTTTTGCAAGCTTTAGCCGTGAGGTATCCATCATTGCCGCTCGCGGACAAGATGGCAGCGTACGCTGTTATGACTTGGTTGAGAATCATCATCATCAGGGTATTTTAGCCAAAACCCAAGCGCCCGCGATAGGTACTAGTCATTTATTTGCTCAAGCGACAGCATCCATGACCACTTTGATGAATCATTTGGATTACGTTGGGGTGATGGCAGTGGAGCTGTTTGTCACCAAAGATGCACGCGGTCATGACACGCTGCTTGCCAATGAGATTGCCCCGCGTGTCCATAACTCGGGGCATTGGAGCATCGAGGGCGCCATTACCAGTCAATTTGAGAACCATATCCGCGCGGTGGTGGGCTTGCCATTGGGCGATACTGATAATGTGCATCCGGCGATTATGGTCAACGTCCTCGGGCAATATCCTGATATCAGCGCCGTTACCGCTATCGATGGCGTGCATTATCATAGCTATCATAAAGAGGAGCGCGATAATCGCAAAATCGCTCACATTACCTTGATGCCCAATGACGTTGCCAACTTAGAACCTGCCTTAGCAAAACTGGTGGCGATATTGCCTAATAAAGTCGGTTTGGATAAGCAATATGTCAGCGGCACTGACAGCAAAGATATAGCCGAAGCCGTCAATCCTAAAAATACACCAGACACGCCACCATCTGAGCAAACGACTGAAACTAGCACGCGACAGGCGGCGGATAAAAAGGCGACAAAATAATGCAAATTTGGGTAGATGCCGATGCCGTACCATTAATTGCCAAAGATTTGATTATCAAAACCGCTGAACGCACACAAACCACCGCCATCTTTGTCGCCAATCAACCGATTAAACTGCGCAAATCGCCGCTGCTGATTATGATGGTGGTGCCGCAAGGCTTTGATAAAGCCGATGATTATATCGAGGAACATATTCAAGCGGGCGACTTGGCGATTACTAGCGACATTCCTTTAGCAAATGATATTCTCGATAAAGGCGCGCAAGTCATTACCGCGCGCGGGGTCATTTATGATAAAAATAATATCAAGCAAAAACTTAATATGCGCGACTTTATGGACACCATGCGCGGCACGGGCGTGCTTGAGCTACAAGAGATGAGCGGTCAAAAACCTTATGGCGACCGTGATAAAAAAGCCTTTGCTGATGGTCTCAACAAACTGGTACGTTAACTTTTTTCAGGCACTTTTTAAT
>DAIPIF010000010.1:4814-6663 GCA_036770925.1 Psychrobacter sp. | reverse complement strand
CACTTTTTAATGGCAGTGACTTTTTATTTCAATACTTGTTTTTAATAACAAATCCTCATAAAAATATGGCAGCCGAGGCGCTTTGAGCATTGAACTCCGCCTTGAGGGCACGCATATCATGACTAAGCGTTTAACATTAAAGCGTTGCTATTACTTTATCTAACGCTGACGACATTAAGGATATGATAACGATAATGACTCAACATTCTATGCACGTGCCAGCCGCGACCAGTCATCCTGCCACTGAACACCACGCTAAAAACAAACCGACCAAGCGTGTGGGCATCTTAGGGGGTGGTACTGCCGGCTCAACGATTGCTATTCGCCTTGCCGCACTAGGGCTTGAGACGTATTTATTTGAAAAAAAGTCCTCGCTGATTGATGGTCCTCCGATGTGTCATTTGCATGCAGGCGGTAATTTATACCGTGAAATCCCTGACGAGGATTGCGTTGCCCTGCTTAAGCAATGCATCGACATTTTGCGCCTGTATCCTTATACCATTGATGTGCGCCCCACGGTATTTGCAGTGCCGACACGCGATGAGGGCACGCCTGAGGATTTATTACCGCGCCTACAACTCTTGACCGAGGCTTATAAAAAGCTCATCGAACAAGACGCTAATAATAAGGTACTGGGCGCGCCTGAAGATTATTACAAGCTCTACAGTCATGAGCAATTATTAGCGTTAGCCGAGCGCGAGCAAGTGGCTATTCCAACGACGACCGATGAATGGGTGATACCTGCTGCCAAATATTTGGATTTAAATAAGATAAAATATCCGATTATCGTGGTGCAAGAATATGGCTGGAATATCTTTCGCCTTGCCGCCTCAGCACAGTTGGCGCTAGAGGGTTACGAGCATGCGCATGTGTTTAATAACACCAACGTGCAGCAAGTAATGCCGGTTGATTGTGAGAACTGTACCAACGCTGACCACCATGTCACTAAATGGCGCATTGATTATCAGCAAAATGATAGTCAACAAAGCAGTCAGCAAACCGATGAGCTTGAAACCCAATCGGTAGAAGTCGATTATTTGATTAATGCGTGCGGCTTTCGTACGGGTATTATCGACGATATGGTCGGCATTGATGTCAAGCGCATGGTGGAATTTAAGTCCTCTTATATCACCCATTGGGGCGACGCTGGCGGACAGATTCCAGAGATTATTATTTATGGGCAACGCGGTACCCCAGACGGCATGGCGCAGCTGACCCCTTACCCCGGTGGCTACTTTCAAATTCATGGGATGAGTAAAGCCATCACGCTGTTTGATGATGGCTTGGTCTCCTCCACTCAAAAAAGCGCCCAGCCAAATCTGCCGCACAAGTACGTGCATTATATCGAGGATGGTTGGGATAAAGCACCACTGCAAGCGCGTAGCCAGCAGTCGATTAACTATGTGGCACAGTTTGTACCGAGTTTTAATACTGCGCGTACCGTCGGCAATGCGCTGTATGGCGGGCAGCAAATACCGGGGCAAGATGATACTTTGCGGGTGGCTGATGTGAGCTTATATCATAATATTCGCTATGCACGCGCCGAAAACGTCAAAGCGTCATCGACCCTCATTGCCGCCGATCAGATTGTCGATGAGCTGATAAAACTCGGTCTAATCGAGGATAATTTATCCGCTAACGCAAAGCGCTACAGCCATGAGTGGCAATATTTAGCCAGTCATAACCGTCAGACTATCGATAGCGTGGCACAACAGCTAGCTCATGAGCGCGGCTTCCCTATTCCAATGGCAAATGTCAATCACAGCATTGATGAGATGACCGTTAATAATTGGAGTAACACTTCAATCTAAGACTGTTTATTGATAAAAGTCTGAGGTATAACTGGGTG
>DAIPIF010000010.1:0-4804 GCA_036770925.1 Psychrobacter sp. | reverse complement strand
ATAATTTATCTGTGCCTTTTTTATGGGCTATTTTTAAAAATTGATTTTATAACGGTTTGCTGAATAAAAGTTTTGCTCCTAAAGTTTTGCCTTCTCAAATGACTTAGTAGTTCAGTGTATGGCGTGGCGATTGCCACAAACGCCTTGCTTTAATATACTTTTTTATATACTATAATTAAACATAACAACTTTATAAATCCCTTATTTAATTAGGACTATAATATGAGTAAGTCATTTAACGATATCACCAAACACGTCTCAAGCAACATGGCAAAGCTACACAAAAACATTCCTGATACCACCAAAGCCTTCTCGCAGCTGAGCAATGCGGGCACAGCAGATGGCGTCCTCGACAAAAAAACCAAAGAGCTTATCGCTTTAGCATTAGCCGTTGGCTCGCGCTGTGATGCGTGCATCGGCTTTCACACCAAAGCACTGGTCAAACTGGGCGCAACGGAACAAGAAGTCGCTGAAACCTTAGGAGTCTGTATCGTAATGGGCGGCGGTCCTTCGATGATGTATGCGGCTGAAGCGGTGGCGGCATTTGAAGAATTTAGTAAAAAGAGCTAATTTTAGCGAATTCTTTATTTAAATAATTTAAATCAATCAACTGTCAGTGGTTACTATTTATTAGCCACTGGCAGTTTTTTGTTGTTATGATTAAGGCAAACGCCCTCCATAAAATAAGCATGCCTTATGATAACCCAAAACTTAAAGCTCCTAACTACTAACGATGGCGAGCAAATTGCCATTTGGAAAGTTACGGCAAATACCGATGAGTACTGTGCGCTGCAAGCTCAAAATATACTACTGACTCACGGTACATTTTCAGACAAAAAGGTGTGCTTGGGGATTGGGGAGTATCTCGCCAAGCTTGGACATACCTGCTATATCATGGAGTGGCGTGGGCACGGTGCTAGTCCTAAGCCCAAAGATAAATTCAACTTTGAAACCATCGCCACCTATGATATCGAAGCCACTTTTCGTTATTTATTTGCTGATTTAAAACTTGATAACGTGCACTGTGTCACCCATAGTGGCGGCGGTATTTGCCTCACGATGTTTTTAATCCAGCAGCTTGTGCTACAAAATAAAGAATATAGTCATCAAATAAATAGTATCAGTCTATTTGCCTGCCAAGCGTATGGCGCGGCACTTCAGCCTACAAGTTATAGCAAGATATTGGCGACAAAGTCTTTGACCCGCCTGTTTGGCTACCTGCCTGCCAAAAGATTAAAACTAGGCATCGTCAATGAGAATTATCATACTATGAAGCAGTGGTATGACTGGAATTTACAGCAGAACTTTTATAGCCATGCAATTAAAAACCCCGACACGCCAAGCCGCGATACTAAAAACTCCGACTATCTCGATTATCGTCAGCAGATGCCAAAAATCACGATACCTATTTATGCTATCAGCGCTAAGGGTGACCGCTTTATTGCGCCAACTGTTGGCTGTCAACGCTTCTTGAGGGACTTTCATCATCAGGCGAATGTATTTCGAGAATTTGCCCGCACTCATCATGATTTGGAAGATTATAATCACAGTCGAATTATCATGAGCCGCAGCGCCGCCAAAGAAGTGTGGTCAACGGTAGCCGCTTGGATTGAGCAGCACACCACCGTTTAGCAAGAAAAGTAATTGCAGGTCTATTATCTCTGCCCAAACTAACATAAATTATTGTCAATAAGCGCCTCAACACATCTTTACCCTTGTCAGCACGCTAGCGCCTGTGTCAGTATGAGCAGCAGTGACTATATAGATAGATAAACTAATTGATAAATAAAGGGCAAGGATTTGGCGGGTATGAGTCTTTCATCAACAACAAGCAGTACAACAGACGCTAAAGATTATCGTTATTTGGTATTTATCGGACGCTTTCAGCCGTTTCATTTTGGGCATAAAACGGTGATTGATGAGGCGCTCAAACGCGCTGATAATGTCATTATGCTGATTGGTTCTGCCAACTTGCCGCGTAGCCTGCGTAATCCCTTTAGCGTCGCTGAGCGTACGGCAATGATTAAGGGTGCCTATTCAGAGGCGGATGCGGCGCGTATTCACTGCGTTGGACTCGATGATGCGCTGTATAATGACACCCGTTGGCTCAAATATGTGCAAGCGGGCGTGCGCTCGGTCACTAACGACTTGCAAGCCGATATCGGGCTGATTGGACACTCAAAAGACAGCTCGTCTTATTATTTATCGCTATTTCCCAACTGGCAATCGTTGTCTGTGCCCAATTATAAAAATCTATCTTCCACCCCGATTCGAGACAGCTATCTGATGGGCGCGACGCCGACCCCTGAGCGGACGCCTGAGTCCACCCGTGAGGTGTTAAATAGCTTTAAAACCACTGATGCCTATAAAAGACTGCATGAAGAGGCAGGTTTTATTGATAAATATAAAAAACAATGGGAATCTGCGCCTTACCCGCCGACCTTTATGACCGCGGATGCGCTCGTGGTGCAATCAGGGCATATCTTGCTAGTTGAGCGCCGGAGTATGCCAGGGCGTGGTCTGTGGGCATTGCCAGGTGGGTTTTTGAACCCAAAAGAGACGCTATTTGATGCCTGTATCCGTGAATTGCGCGAGGAGACCCGCCTAAAGGTGCCTGAACCGGTGCTGCGCGGCTCCTTTCATAGTCAGCATACTTTTGATGACCCGTATCGCTCGGCGCGTGGACGCACCATTACCCAAGCGTTTTATTTACAATTAAAAAATGACGCGCAGGGTTTACCCAAGGTAAAAGGCTCTGATGATGCCGCAACCGCGTTTTGGCTGCCGCTGGCTGAGCTGGACGCTAAGATGATGTTTGAAGACCACTATGCGATTATTACCAAGATGGTTGGACTTTGATAGTTTATTAAGCGCTTAACAATCGGTGATGGGGGATAAAATATTTATATTTTAACCACCTGTTTTAACCAAATTTTTAGCGCCTAAGCCGATAGACGGCAAAGGCTCAACCGTTGCAATTGCCCTGTCATGAAAGCAAATGCAACCTCTCAAAGCAGAGGAGTTCTGTGATGTACACCAGTCATTTTAATAATTTAATTCTCAATTCTGACAGCTATAAAACCTCCCATTGGCTACAATATCCGCCCGATAGCGAGTATATGTCAAGCTATGTCGAAGCGCGTAGTGGTAACTATGAGGTGCTGTTTTTTGGTCTGCAAGCGTTTATCAAAGAGTACTTGCACGCGCCGATTACGATGGCTCATATTGATGAGGCCGAAGCCGTTATCAGCGCCCATGGTTTGCCCTTTAACCGCGTGGGTTGGGAGCGTTTGGTTGATAAGCATGGTGGTTATTTGCCCATTCGCATTCAAGCGCTGCCTGAGGGCAGTATCGTGCCGGTGTCCAACGTGGTGTGCCAAATCGTCAATACCGATCCTGAATTTTATTGGCTGCCAAGCTATCTTGAAACCACCCTACTACGTGCTATCTGGTACCCCTCAACGGTCGCCAGCTTATCTTATTATTGCAAAAATATTATCAAAGCTGCCTTAGAGAAATCTGCCGATAATACCGACAGCCTGCCCTTTAAGCTGCATGATTTTGGCGCGCGCGGTGCCTCAAGTATGGAATCTGTGGCACTCGGCAGCCTTGCCAATTTGGTGAATTTTTCAGGTACCGATAGCATGACCGCATTGGTTGCCGCCAGTCGCTGGTACGGGATGGATAAAGAGATGCCTGCCTTCTCCATTCCTGCCGCTGAACATAGCACAATGACCGCTTGGGGACGCGAGCGCGAGACGCAAGCGTATGAGAATATGCTCGATCAATTCGGCGGCGCAGGTCATATCGTCGCCGTGGTTTCTGACAGTTATGACTTGTGGAATGCTATTGATAATATCTGGGGCGACGCGCTTAAAGAAAAGGTCGAAACCATGGGCGGCACGCTAGTGATACGCCCCGATAGCGGCGACCCTGCCAAAGTGGTACGTGAAGCCTTAGAGCGTTTGGCGGTGAAATTTGGCACCAGCACCAATAGTAAAGGCTATAAAATGCTGCCTGATTATGTACGCCTTATCCAAGGCGATGGCATCAATCCGCAAAGCTTGGGCAAAATATTGGACACCATTATGGAGGCGGGTTTTAGTGCCGAAAACGTCACCTTTGGCATGGGCGGCGGTCTGCTACAACAAGTGACCCGCGATACCATGAGCTGGGCGATGAAAGCCAGCGCCATTCAAATTAATGGCGAATGGATAGATATCTTCAAAGACCCGATTACCAGCCGTGCAAAACGCTCCAAAAAAGGACGTTTGGCATTGATAAAAAATGATGATGGCACACTGCAGACGGTGAAAGAAAGCAGCTTAGCAAATGCTGCTGATAATCTATTACGAGATGTCTTTGTCGATGGTCAATTATTAGTGGATGACAGCTTGACCACGATTCGGGAGCGTACCCGATGGTAGCCGGCTCTAAAATCACAGCGGTTGCCAAAGACGTGTTACTGGCGCCTATTTATCTATATCAAGGTCACAAGGTTAAACGCGATACGCCTCGTTTGCCTGAACCAACAGGGCGGCGTCAGGGTCATATTCAGCTCAATACTCAGCTAAATATTACGGACAAAATCAGCGGCGCAAATCAGAATCAGCCCACGCTCACGCTGATGATAGTGGGTGATTCAGCAGCGGCAGGGGTCGGCAGTCTGACGCAAACTGATGCGCTAGCGGGTAAGCTGATACCTGCCCTGCAACAGCAATCGGTGATTCATACCACATTTGGCGCACTGAGCTGGTCACTACAAGCGACCACAGGGCATACCAGCTTTGATATCTTGCGCCGA
>DAIPIF010000009.1:0-21837 GCA_036770925.1 Psychrobacter sp. | reverse complement strand
ACGAAGAAAAGCGTCTGCAAGCACGCTCAGAGATGATGCAAGATGTGGGGATTCAAATCGCTGAAACGCTGGGCGAAATGAAAGGGGCGGTGATGAAAGTGGGGCAAATTGCCTCGCAGTATAAAGACGTGTTTCCACCTGAGGTCGCAACCGCGCTAGAAAAACTACAAAAAGATGCGCCGCCGATGCCTTATGCACAAATACAGCGGCAAGTTGAGCGCGAGCTCAAAGCGCCTATTCATGAGCTGTTTAGCGCCTTTGAAGAAGTGCCTTTTGCAGCCGCCTCTATCGGACAAGTACACAAAGCCACCCTACCCTCTGGACAAAAGGTGGTGGTAAAAGTGCAATATCCGGGGGTCGATGAAAACTGTGATAGCGATTTAAAACAGGTGCGCATGGCGCTGAAAATTGCTGGCGTGCTCAATATGAGTCGTGAGCTGCAAGACAAACTATTTAATGAGATTCGCCAAAGCTTGCACGATGAGCTTGACTATGTCAAAGAGGCGCATAATCTACGAGTATTTGGGGCGTTTCATGCTGACGATGCGGGCTTAATTATCCCCAAAGTCATTACCAGTCACTCCTCAAAGCGCGTGCTGACCTTAACTGAAGAGATGGGCGAAACCTTAACCGTCGCGGCAACATGGGATAATGAGATTAAACAAAAAATTGCCGAGCGCCTGTTTCATTTTAGTGCCGGTCAGCTGTTTGGCTTATATCGTATGCACTGCGACCCGCATCCCGGTAACTTTGCTTTTCGTGCGGATGGTAGCGTCGTCGCCTATGATTTTGGCGGTATTCGCAGTTATAGCGACCATGAGGTCAAACTATTTCGCAGATTTGCCTTACATGCCATAAAAGGTGATGTGACCGCCCTTGAGCAAGACCTCATTGCGCTTGATATCCGCCGTGAAGATGAAAAACTGGTTCCTGGTGAGTTTTATGAGAAATGGCTAGCAATTGGTCTGAAACCCTTATCTATCGCGCCGTATCAAGAAGGGAGTTTTGACTTTGCGAGCAGTCAAGTGCATCATGACGCCATTGCCTTGATGCGCACCTCATTGAAATACTTTGGGCAGTTCCAACCTTCAGCAACCACCATGATGCTTGACCGTACGGTCTCTGGTCAATATTGGAATTTGGTCAATTTAGGGGTGGAGATTGATTTATCACCTTTGGTCAATGCCTATTTGGAGCTACCAAAACCTTTATAACCTACTGTTTACGCCCTTTTAAATATGCAAGGCATGTCCACAGCGGTCACAAAATGTCGCGTTGACCGCATGACCAAATTTACCACAGTTAGGACAAGCAATCGGGTTCAATTGTGGGCGCATGTTACGTGCCAGCTCAGCGGTAAAAATACCTGTCGGCACCGCGATAATGGCGTAACCGGCAATCATAACCATCGTTGCAATAGCCTGCCCGATGGGCGTTTTGGGTGACATATCGCCATAACCTGTGGTGGTTACCGTGACCACTGCCCAATAAATCGATAGCGGAATACTGGTAAAGCCATTTTCAGGACCTTCTACCACATAAATGATAGCACCAAAAATCGTCACCAGCAGCACTAAAGATAAGAAGAAGACGACGATTTTTTGTTGGCTGGTGCGTAGTGCGGAGGCCAAAAACCCCGCTTGTTGCATATAGGCTTTGAGCTTAAGCACCCTAAAGACCCGTAAAATCCGTAAAATTCGAATGACTAATAAATACTGCACGCCACCAAAGATTAAACTCAAATAGCTTGGCAAAATGGATAATAAATCCACCACCCCAAAAAAGCTAAAGGCATAACGCAGACGATTGGGCGCAGAAAACAGTCTTAATATATACTCAATAGTAAATAAAGTGGTAAAAAACCACTCTGCATAATAAAATATCCTACCGTACTGCAAGCGCATATAAAGCACACTATCAAGCATGACCACAGAAACGCTGGCTAAAATGGCGATTAATAAGATAATATCAAATAGCTTACCCAAACGCGTGTCAGTGCCTTCAACAACCACGTGAATGCGATTGCGAAAATGGTTGATAGCTTGAACAGTGGTTAATGGTTTCATAGGATAAATGGCGTCATAAAGTAGGTAGCCTCGTACAATACAGGGCTATAAAAACTGATAGGGTTTAACGCTATATCAGCGGGCGCTCTAAAAGCGGGCAGACCTTATAAAGATGCAAAAGCAGTCGTAGATATCTATAATGGCTAACCCATCAAAGCACTGAAATAGCGGTCGCCACAATATATAGTATAATGAGCACAGTGTAGCAAAAAACCGCTTTCAACAACACATTAAATAACAAGTAGAAATTAAGGATTAAATATGGCAGGTCATTCAAAATGGGCAAACATTAAGCATCGTAAAGCCCGTCAAGACTCCGTACGCGGTAAAATATTTACCAAAGTCATCCGTGAGATTGTCTCCGCTGCCAAGCAAGGCGATGCTGATCCCGATAAAAACCCACGCCTACGCGCGGCTATCGAAAAAGCCTTATCGGTCAATATGACTCGTGACACCATCAATCGTGCGGTGGAGCGTGGGGCTGGTAGCGGTGATAATGATAATATGGATGATGTCAATTATGAAGGCTATGGTGTCGGCGGCGTGGCGGTATTGGTTGAAACCATGACCGATAATCTCAACCGTACGGTCAGTGAAGTACGCCACGCCTTTACCAAAAACGACGGCAATTTAGGCACTTCAGGCTCAGTGGCGTATCTGTTCACCAAGCGCGGCGAGATTGTGTTTAATGATGTCAGCTTAGAAGATGAGGTGATGCTCACTGCCCTTGATGCGGGTGCTACGGATATCGAAAATGACGGCGAGTCATTATTGGTCATCACTGAATGGGAGACTTTTGGGCAAGTGAAAGATGCGCTCAATGCCGCCGGTCTGGTCTCTGATAACGCCGAAGTGACCATGTCACCAACCACAACAGCTAACATTGATAATATCGATGATGCGCTAAAAATCATTAAAATGATTGATATGTTAGAGGACGCTGATGACGTACAGAACGTCTATAGTAATGTTAATTTCTCTGATGAGGTTATGGCAGCGCTTGAAGCAGAGTGACTTTTACTGATAAACACCCTTATGGATAACTGACTTTTAAAATACAGTCTTATTGCTAACGGTGCGTTATTCTAAAACCAAAAAGCCAAACCTCATAAATAAGGTTTGGCTTTTTGCGCTGATAAATGCAAGTTTTTGCTTTATAGCGGTCAGATTTTACACTTAACCCCTTCAAGCGCCAGTAAATACTGTTTTTTATCCAGTCCGCCCGTATAACCGCCAAGCGTGCCATCGCTGGCAATCACCCGATGACAAGGGATAATCAGGCTAAATGGATTGTTGCCATTCGCATTGGCAACCGCGCGATAGGCTTTGGGATTACCCACGCGGCAAGCTAATTCAGCATAACTTATGGTCTTGCCATACTCAATCTGTTGCAATGCTTGCCATACCTGCTGCTGAAACTCAGTACCTAATGACAAATCTAATGGTAAGTCAAAGTTTTGCCTTTGCTCTTGGGCGTACTCATCAATCTGCACTAGCGCCTCTATTAATAATGCTTGCGCAGGATTATCTTTACTTAGGCTATTTTTTTCAATAAACGTAAAGTCCTCATCCGGCAGCTTATACTGCTTTTTAAGCTTAGCAAATGACTTTGAGTCCGTCCACCAGTCATCTTTGGCAAGCCAGCTCACCTCTACAAGCTTTGGCTGCAGTGGTTCATTCTCACCATGTTTTATATCATGAGCCATGACCACTACAATATAAGTCTGCAGCTTGGTTGTGGTTACAATCATCATTGCTCCTTAAGCTTCAGGCTTATTCAGCATCCGCTTTAATAGTTACTCTTTATCATCGGTCTCAAATAAGGCGGCAACAAACTGCTTGGGACTAAAGGCGCGCAAATCATCAATCGACTCGCCCACCCCGATAAAGCGAATCGGCACATCAGTGGTTTCAGCGATATTAAACACGACGCCGCCTTTAGCGGTACCATCTAATTTAGTGATGGTAATACCGGTCAACGGTACGATTTTATTAAATAGCTCCACTTGATTAATGGCGTTTTGCCCCGTACCTGCATCGAGGACAATCATGCCTTCATGCGGGGCACTGGGATCTGACTTACGCATCACCCGTACGACTTTTTCAAGCTCTGCCATCAGGTGGGTTTTATTTTGTAAGCGCCCTGCGGTATCGGCAATTAAGACATCAATATTTTTGGCTTTAGCAGACTGCATGGCATCAAAAATAACTGAGGCGCTATCAGAACCATGACCTTGCGCAACCACTGGAATATTATTACGCTCACCCCAAATCTGTAATTGCTCCGTGGCTGCCGCACGGAACGTATCACCCGCCGCTAGCATGACGGATTGTCCTTCGCCTTGCAAACGCTTGGCAAGCTTACCGATAGTGGTCGTTTTACCAACGCCATTGACGCCGACCACCAAAATTACAAACGGTTTTTTACTGGTATCAATAATCAGCGGGGCTACTTTTGGCGTGAGGATATCGACCAGTTCGGTTTGCAGCGCTTTATACAACGAATGCGCATAAATCAAATCGCCCCGTGCCGTCTGTTCGGTCAAGCTTTTGATAATCCGATTGGTCGCACTGACCCCAATATCTGCCACTAGTAGTTGGTCTTCCACTTCCTCTAATAGCTCATCATCAATCTCTTTACCACCGATAAGGATGCTCACCATGCCTTCCGCTAAATTCTTACGCGACTTACTCAGCCCCGATTTCATGCGATTGAACCAACTGCCTTTTTGGCGACCTTGGGGCTCTTCTGGTGGCGGCTCAGCGGCATCTCGCGGCTCTGGGATGACAGCGGGCGTATCGACGATGACTTTATTCGCCTGCAATGGCATTTTTGGCACTATCGGCGCAGGTTTTTTGGTCGCCGCGCTATCGTGGTCGCTGATAGCCGTATCTTGAGCGGCTGATTGTGTTTCAGGCGATATAATGGGCGCACCTAATTGAATATCTGTCGCCACCTCGGTATTTGCAGGCTTATTAGGCGGCGTCTCAATAATAGGGACAGACTGAGCCGGTAGGCTTGGCAAGGTAATATCATCGTCATCTATATCATCAAGATTACCGTCAAGGTTGATGACCACGCGATTACTATTGTTTGAATGATTCATAAAGGTGACCTAAAAGTTATCAATATTGGGAATTATAAAAGGCTTTATGCCAATACATAGCGCTTAAAACAAGCAAGTAAATGATGACATCAAGGTAAGCATGCCAAATTATAGGATAATAATTGCGCTAGTTTAGCATAATTCAACTGCCGCTCACCCTCAGCAATGTGAGTACCATAATGAAAGCGTTATGAGCCGCTCACACTATTATGCAAGCTTTGGTTAAGATTCAGAAACAAAACTCTCCGCACTGACATGCTAAACTTCGCTACAGTCTGCCTACACTTGCCAGCTCTTTTTAGGGATAATTTGTTATATTGCACCTTTATTCCTGATTACTTGATGGTTTATTAATTTTTACTATTTGTTTTATAAAAAATAACTCATTAGGACTATTTATGTCACCATTGACTACCTCAAACACGGCTCATCATAAAAACTACTGGCTATCAGCGCCCTGTACTCCTCTCAAAAAACGGGTAAGCATGAGTATGATAATAATAGTGGCAAGCTTAGTCACCACAGGCTGTAGCACCACCCATGAGCTAAAACCTACCGCTACTGTCATCGTTGGTGGGCATAAATCGATTTAATGTGATGCCATCATTCATGACACCTTTGTAATCAGCCGCCTTTTTTAGAAGTCGAGAACACTATGCTTGAGAGAATCCTGTTTAAAAAAACCATGCTTAAAAAAACTAAAGTGAAACCTGCTATGTTTTTATCGTCAGCGCCTTTAAAGTCCATTAAGCCTCTGCGTCTGGCTTGTGCGCTCGCCTTGGCAACGACGCTTGGCGCTTGTCAGACGACACATATAACCAGCCCAGCACCCAACTCCAATGAGACGACCCTCTCGGTAGATAAATCATCAACCTTAGCGATGGATATGTCTGGACGCCACGAATATCAGTTAGAAAACGGTCTAAAAATTATTGTCAAAGAAGACCACCGTGCCCCTGTGGTGATGAGCCAAATCTGGTATCGGGTGGGCTCAGCGGATGAGCCGCTGGATAAAGGCGGTATCTCCCATGTGCTCGAGCATATGATGTTTAAAGGCACCACGACGGTCTCAAGTGATGATTTTGAGCGCTTGATTGCCAAATTTGGTGGGGTCAATAACGCCTTTACCAGCTATGACTATACCGGCTATTATGAGCTGTTTCCGGCAAACCGCTTTGGATTAGCCTTAGAGTTAGAAGCGGATAGAATGATTAACTTGACCTTTGATGAGGCGGCATTTGCCAAAGAGCATCAAGTGGTGATGGAGGAGCGCCGCCAGCGTACCGATGATAATCCATTAGCCAAAGCCTACGAGTCATTTCGCTTATTGGCATTGCCTGATAGCCCTAAAGGCGAGTCGGTTATCGGTCCGATGGAGGAGCTTGAGTCGATTACTTTAGCCGATTTAAAAGACTGGTATAAAAAGTGGTATGCGCCCAATAATGCTACTTTAGTGATTGTCGGTGACGTCAAACCACAAGAAGTGTTCGCACAAGCAAAACGCTATTTTGGCGACTTAAAACCCAGTGACACGCCCATCCGTCCAAGCGTGCGCCAACAAGGCTTTCGCGGTTATAAAAAAGTGGAATCAGAGCAAGCGGTGCAAGTGCCTGTATTACTGATGGGTTATAACGTGCCTAGTTTATTGACCGCGGGCGCAAAAAATGACAAAGAAGCCTATGCGTTATCACTGGCGCAAGATGTCTTAGACGGGGGTTTATCGGCACGCTTAGAGAGCCGTTTGGTACGCGAGCAAGGGCTGCTGACCTCAGTGGGCACCTCTTATGACTTATTTGATCGCGGTGATGGGCTGTTTTTATTGCAAGCGACCCCGCGCGATGGCGTCAGCCTTGAGCAAGCAGAGCAAGCGATTCTGGCAGAAATCAACAAACTGGCTATCGAGCCGATTCGCTCTGAGGATATCCGCCGCGCCAAAACCAGTACCGTGACAAGTTTAGTCTATGCTCAAGACAGTATGGGCGGGCAAGCACAAATGATTGGCTCCTTACAATCCATCGGTCTGGACGATACCTTAATTGCCATGCTGCCAAGCAAGCTTGACACCATCACAGTCACTGATATTCAAGCGGCGAGCAAAAAATATCTGGTCAAGGATAATTTGACCGTTATGCATATCGTACCGCCCAAAGAGACGACTGACTAAAAACGGCACTGGATAAAACCTGAAGTAAAAATACTGCTGCAACATTATTAAGAAGACGATCATGACTGATAAAATAACCACTCATAACCCGTATTTACATGCGCTATTACCATCCACATCCTCATCAAATCTGACGCCTAAGCGGCGCTATCATCGCAGAGCGGCGTTGTTTTTGGGCTTAAGCACTCTCGTAACTAGCGTACACGCCGAGGTCACTGGCGATGAAGAATATAGAACGCCAGCGGCAGCTATCGATACCAGTGCGCCGATTGCAGCGCTCGCGACATTAACCAGTATCGACAATGCCAAGCCGCTAACGGTGACAGTGCCTGATATCGTGCATTTTAAAACCAAAGCGGGCGTGCCTGTATCATTCGTGCGCGCAGCAACGCTTCCTATCGTCGATATTGATTTACGCTTTAATGCCGGCAGTGCGCGTGATGCGGCGAGCCGCCCAGATGGGTTTGGTATTGCGAGCATGACGGCGACCATGCTGACCCAAGGGACTCAAGATTTGGATGAAGAGCGCTTTACTCGCGCGGCTGAAATGCTCGGCATCGACTTAGATAGTCGTGCTTATAAAGATATGTTCATCGTCTCACTGCGCAGTCTATCTGATGATGAGCATTTGTTGCCAGCGATAGACTTAATGACCCAGATACTCACTCAACCGACTTTTGATAAAGAGATTCTCGAGCGTAATAAAGCCCGTTTATTGGTCGGCTTACAACAGCAAAAACAAGACCCTGGCAGCCTTGCCAGCCTCGCCTTTCATAAGGCATTATATGGCAATCATCCTTATGCGCATCCCTCCTCCGGTACCCTTGAGAGCGTGCCTAGTATTGAGCAATCAGACTTAATAGCGTTTCAAAAACGTTATTTGGTTGCCAGTAACGCCTCACTGGCGATGACCGGTAATTTAACGGTCGCGCGCGCCAAACAGCTTGCCGAAACCATAACCGCTCAGTTGCCGG
This sequence comes from Psychrobacter sp., assembly GCA_036770925.1. Classification (GTDB taxonomy): domain Bacteria; phylum Pseudomonadota; class Gammaproteobacteria; order Pseudomonadales; family Moraxellaceae; genus Psychrobacter. Next base: position 13,526 of record DAIPIF010000009.1, on the reverse strand, counting down.
TAGGCACAGCGGCACCGCCCTTACCTGAACCTAAACCTTTGAGCACGCCCCAACATATTCATATTCCCTTTGCTAGCACCCAAACCACGGTACTCATGGGGCAGCTGGGTAATAAGCGCGCCACTGACCCCGCCTTGCAGCAGCAGCAAACCAACTTTGCAGTTGGTAATGAGGTGATGGCAGGCGGCAGCTTTAATGCACGGCTGATGACCGAAATCCGCCAAAACCGTGGCTACACTTATGGTATCTCAGGCGCCATGAATCCGATGCTTGCGCGTGGTCCTTACCAAATTGGCTTCTCCACGCGTAATGATAAAGCCCGCGCGGCGATTGAAGCCAGCTTAGAGGTCGTCAATGACACTTTGGATAAGGGGATTACAGAGTCTGAGATGCGCCTAACGACAGACAATTTAAAGAACAGCTTTCCGATGAGTTTTGCCAGTAATGCCAGTATTAATGGCTTATTAGGTATGATGAATTTTTATCAATTGCCAGACAGTTATCTGAGTGATTATGTGACTCGTATTGACACCGTCAAACTAAGCGAGGTCAATAAAACGCTACGGGATACACTGACGCCGAAGGATTTTTTGATTGTGACCGTTGGGCAAGATAATCCGTGGGACAGTCAGCCTACTAAAGCGACCTCATCGCAATAATCAATAATAAAGCGCTTACCTACTTTTGAGCATGGCTGACGATAAACAACCTTTAACATTAAAGGCGTTTAATATTAAAGGGGTTCATCCGATACCGTAATGGCGACATCATAACTGAAATTTTCAGGTTTATAGGTGGCGCCATCATAAGTCAGGCGAATCACATGCTTATCATAAGTGGTTACGTGGTAACTGCCATTCTTAAAACTATGATTCAGAGGAATAATCAGTAATGCCTCGACTTGGTCATTATTGAGGCTGACACTAATCTGCTCACCGACCCGCGGATAAAAGAAATAATCACAATAATCACCAGTCATCACCTCAGCGGTGCGCTTAATAGTCTTGCTATCAATGCGCTGCTGGATGAGCTTTGGACAGACATCGGAGCGCTTAGCGGCAAGATGGGCATAAGAGTTTTGGATATTATCTTGAATGGCGGCGACGTCTTGTTGTTGCCGTTCTAGCTCTGACTGTTTATTTTTTACTTGTACGCTCGCATCTTCTGGACTACAACCGCTTATAAATAATAAAATAGGCGCTATTATCGCTAAAAAAAATGCCGAAGTATCGCGCGGCATCTGTCGATGGCTATATATTTGAGTATCTGATGCCGTCTTCGGTGTCACGGCAAAACGGACAGCGGCTGACCATAAATATCTCATAAATTATACTTCTTATTCATTGTGATTTTATATATCGCTGCTGGGCACTTTATATCTGCGCTATCAGAGTTATTTAGCGTCATGCTAATAACGACAGCTCGAGCCTATACTAGAATAATTAGCCCCCCATTTACGATAACCTTGGGTATCTAAATGAATCGCACCCGTCGAATAAATACCTAAACCAAACGCATAACCGGCGCCTTGATACTGCCAAAAATCACAAAGCTTATCTTGTAAGTTATTGATACGCCATTCATTATCACCATATTCAGGTATCCATATATCCATCGCGCCAGCGCTCATATGCTTGCTACTACTAGCACCTCCTGCACAATCATTTAAATCGGGACTGCGATATACAGAACGAATTTCAGTACCAAATGGCAATATACCTTGATTTTTGAGATGACTATACAGCTGTAATGTCGGCACAATATTCGACCACAGCTCCTGCGGTGGCAGCTGATACGGCTCATAGCCACAGCGCTCCCAGCTACGCGCTGTCGTCAGCAATTGATCAAGTGGCGGCACGTTTTGAGCCCCTAATTGGGCATTTAAATAACGTTGATAGTTAGCGACTTGCCCCGCCCGATACGGACTATTATTGAGCCACATCTGATAGCTCATGCTTATTGCAGGAACAGAGTGATTATAGCTGTTATTATATTGACCCTGAGCTGAAATACCGATGCGCTTTTTTTCTTCAATAGACAATCTGCCATCGATAAAATCTGTTTCTATATAGGGATGTTCGCGCTGCTTTTGCTTAATGAGCCCTTGTAAACTATCGCCCTTATTGGTATTAGCAGCAGGCGTGAGGTAAGGAGAGCTGATTTGGGCATTGGCATTACTGGCAGTACCATAACGTACCTCTATACGGCGTTCACTATTGTCACTGAGTATCGCGGCATAAAGATTACTACTATAGGCACATATAAGCCACAGCGCTGCGGGCTTACCGACCAATGAGAACCGTGAGCGCTGATGGATACGCGTGAGTTTTGTCGTCTGATAAACCTGTGCGTTGGCATAATGAGCATCAGAGGTATCAATAAAGGCAGGATTGCTTTTATTGAGGTATTTTTTTACATTTATCATTACAAATAACTACCGCGAAAAACATGATATCGATACTACCAAATTTTAAGATGACAGGCTAAACTATCGCCTCTTATTTTCTAGATATGCATTATTATTAACACTTATCCTTATTGTTTTTTATAATGTCGTTACTTTATTGCTCGCGCGTTACATTGTTTGAATTGATTTGCAGCTTTGATTGATAATTTCCATTCAAAGGGTATTATGGCACTACACTTCTACAGGTGCATTTATATTTTATAGTTAGCCTGTTTTATAATGTAAACTGAACATTATAATTTATCTATGATGTCACCTACTCTAGTCACTTTCGCCTATGTCTTCTAGTCCGCAGTACCGTTTTTCACGTCAAAGCCATCACTTTGGTCAAGGTCAAGAGCCGACCATTTGGCAGCGCATCCATGTCGATCCATGGATAACTCTATTATTGTTGACTATTTGCTGTATTGGCTTGACGATACTCTATAGCGCCTCCACTCAAGATGTGGACATGGTCGTTCGGCAAATGGTGAGCTATATAGTGGCATTTACAGCCATGTTTGTTATGGCACAAGTACCACCGAGCCTATATCGTGCTTTTACCCCTATATTTTATGTATTAGGACTGGTATTACTGCTATTAGTCGAGGTTATCGGCGAGGTACGCATGGGCGCTCAGCGCTGGATTAATCTACCAGGGTTTGGGAGCGTGCAGCCTTCGGAGTTTATGAAGCTGGGTATGCCGATGATGTGTGCGTGGTACTTATCCAAGCGTGATTTACCACCTTCGCCGACCAGTATCGCCGTGACGTTAGCCATTATTATCGTCCCTGTGCTGCTGATATCCAAGCAGCCTGACCTTGGTACCTCATTACTCGTTGCAGCCAGTGGACTCTTTGTGCTGTTTTTAGCAGGACTGTCCTGGTGGCTGATATCAGGAGCGCTGATTTTATCCATTCCGCTTATCATGTTTGCATGGCAGTTTTTGTTGCATGACTATCAGCGCACACGGGTATTAACGCTGTTCAATCCTGAGGCCGATGTGCAAGGGGCAGGTTGGAATATCATTCAATCCAAAACAGCGATTGGGGCGGGAGGCTTGACAGGTAAAGGCTATCTAGATGGCACCCAGTCACATCTGCATTTTTTGCCTGAAGGTCACACTGACTTTATTATTGCCGCTTATTCTGAAGAATTTGGGCTACTGGGCGTCTTATTATTAATCTTCATTTATGCCTGTTTACTCATGCGCGCGCTGTATATTACCGTGAGCAATTCTGATATTTTTAGTCGACTATTGGCGGGTTCTATTGCCATGTCATTTTTTGTGTATGTGTTTGTCAATATTGGCATGGTCAGTGGTATTTTACCAGTGGTCGGCGTACCGCTACCGTTTATAAGCTATGGTGGTACGGCTATCGTCACGTTAATGGCAGGTTTTGGCTTATTAATGTCCATTCATACCCATAAATCCACCTAATTGACAGGCTGTTTTTAGCCTTGTTTATGGATTATACCTCTAAGTTTTAATGCTTGTTTTTTACAAAAATTTGCGTTACTCTAATTTTGTTGTCATTCAAATACGCAATTTATACAAAGCCACTAAGAAAGTTAGCATTAAATTATATTGAGGTCGTAGCGGATAGATATAGTGAGCAGCTATTAATAGCACCGCCTGACTCATCAGCGCGAGCCACTTCAAATGGCTTAATTTATCCAAAGGCAATACGTTTAACGATGAGTTAAGCATGTCACAGATGTCGGTAGCCATTCATCAATGAGTCGCTATCTATATTTGTAATGATGAAATAAAAATTATCCATACCGTAGTATCTATAACCGTCTTATTCAGCTGTGCTCATGAATATAAAAAGCCACGGCTGAACGTAAACGACGATAATAAGGGTGTAGCGCCAGACGATTCTAGCGCTATACTCCACCCTAAATAGTTTAGGATTAGGTACTACGGTATAAGTTATAGAGGGTTCTATGAATAAGCGTCTATCTGGTTTACTTACAATGTCAGTGTGTCTGTTTGCTGGCTCTGCAATCGCCTCCAATGCCAATGCAGTAGAAGCAAAAACGACACTTACGACGTTGTCACAAGATAACGCCGCCCATATTGATCGTGTTCTTGGAGAGCTTACCCGCCAGCATGATAATGCTTCAAGCTTGGTCAAATCTGCGCGTCAACCTACGTCATTAGCACTCAGTAGCTCGCTTATGGCAAACAATAACCAGCTTAGTAATGATGAAGATGTGTTAGAGCGCTTAACCGCAGTTGCCTCTAATTCAGTCAGTAAGTTTAAACAAACCGGTCTGGCGTCTTGGTACGGTCGTCAGTTTCATGGTCGCAAAACAGCCAGTGGCGAGACGTTCGATATGAATGGTTTGACCGCTGCCCATCGCTCACTACCGCTGAACTGCTACGTGAAAGTCACTAACAAAACCAATGGCAAAAGCGTCGTTGTTAAAGTAAATGACCGTGGTCCTTTTAGTGGTAACCGCGTGATGGACTTATCCTATGGGGCGGCAAAACAATTAGGTATCACGAATAAAGGGGTTGGTAACGTCGCTATTGAGCGTGTTTCTGGACCTTAGACCTTAATGGCTTGATACGGTTAAGCTGTATCATTCATTGTGATGTCTATCAATAGGTGAGCAGAATCAAAAAGCGCCAAACTTATCAGTTTGGCGCTTTTTTGTGAGCCTGTGTAGGCTAAATCGAGCGGCTTATAGCTCAAATGCCTTTTCAATGGCATCATCTAAGCGCTCAACGGCAATGATGTTCAGACCTTTAAACTGCGGCGCATTAGCGGCGGGTGCATTGGATTTAGGCACAATAGCATGCTTAAACCCATGTTTCATCGCCTCTTTGAGACGCTCTTGACCGTTTGGCACAGGGCGAATCTCGCCCGATAAGCCCACTTCACCAAAGACCGCTAGTGAGGATGGCAAGGCGCGCTCTTTAATACTTGAGGCACACGCCAATAATACCGCCAAATCTGAACCGGTCTCTATTACCTTGACACCGCCGACGACGTTGACATAGACGTCTTGTCCACTGGTATGAATACCGCCGTGACGATGCATGACCGCCAGCAACATCGAGAGACGCTGATAATCCAGTCCTAGCGCCATACGTCTGGGCTGTCCTTGTGAGTCATCGACTAGAGCTTGCACCTCAACCAATAACGGGCGAGTGCCCTCACGGCTGACCATCACCACCGAGCCTGCCACCGGCTTATCATAACGGCTCAAAAATATAGCCGATGGGTTCGCCACTTCCTTGAGTCCCATATCAGTCATGCCAAAGATACCGAGCTCATTGACCGCGCCAAAACGGTTTTTGACCGCGCGAATCATCCGAAAGCGCGAATCAGACTGACCCTCAAAGTACAGAACGGTATCGACCATATGCTCAAGCACCCGCGGTCCTGCTAGCGTGCCCTCTTTGGTAACGTGCCCAACCAAAAATAGCGCGGTGCCTGTTTGCTTAGCATAGCGCGTCAATATAGCCGCAGACTCTCGAATCTGACTGACGCCGCCGGGGGCTGAATTAATCGCATCGGTATAGATGGTTTGAATGGAGTCAATAATGGCAATCGCTGGCTGCTCTTGGGTGAGCGCTGCACAAATGGTCTCGACATTGGTTTCAGCCAATACCCGCAAGCGGTCAGCAGGCAAGTCTAAGCGCTTGGCACGCATGGCGACTTGCGCGAGTGACTCCTCGCCAGTGACATACAGTGCACTGCCTGCAAGTGAGTCGGCTCGTGCCATATTCGTCGCGGTTTGTAATAGAATCGTTGATTTACCGATACCCGGATCGCCACCGATAAGTACCACTGAGCCTGCCACTAAGCCACCGCCGAGCACTCTATCAAACTCGCCAATACCTGTGGGCATACGCGTATCTAAAGTCACGCTCACAGCATTAAGCGGCATCACCGCGCTGTGGGTGCCCGCATAATTACCTGCAGCAGTCGTACCGCGAGGCGCTGCCCGCACGGCAGGTTTGGGTGTGCCGATGTTTTTATTATGATGCGGCATACTGACATTGGGGGCTTCAACTAGCGTGTTCCATTCGCCACAATCAGAGCACTGCCCCGCCCATTTACCAAAACGCGCACCGCACTGCTGACACAAGTAGCTACTGGTATTTTTTGCCATAACAATCAAGCCCCACTCATTAACCTCAAAACGCTATAAACATAACGCCATTACGCCTGAAAATCTTTACCTAAATAAACCGTCTTGACTAGGTCATTCATCAATATTTCTGCAGGAGTACCTTCCGCAATAATCGCGCCTTCAGAGACGATAAAGGCTTTTTCGCAAATGGCGAGCGTATCACGAACGTTATGATCAGTAATTAACACGCCGATACCGCGATTTTTAAGGGTCAAAATCACCTCTTTAATATCACTGACAGAGATGGGGTCAACCCCCGCAAAAGGCTCATCGAGTAAGATAAACTGCGGATTAGCCGCTAGTGCACGCGCAATCTCACAGCGGCGGCGCTCACCGCCTGAGACACTCATACCCAAAGACTTGCGCACGTGACCTAAATTAAATTCACCAATTAATTTCTCTAATTCTTGGCGCTGCTCGCTGGCACTAAGCGCCGTACGAGTTTGCAAAATAGCGAGGATATTATCTTCGATAGAGAGCTTACGAAAGATAGAGGCTTCTTGTGGCAGATAACCAATACCTGCGCGCGCGCGCTCATGCATAGCATATTTGGATAAATCCATTTTGCCTAAAGTGACTCGACCCTTATCCATATTCACCAGACCGACCACCATATAAAAGCTGGTGGTCTTGCCGGCTCCATTAGGTCCTAATAGCCCGACCACTTGCCCTTGCTCGACAGAGAAAGAGACGTCTTTGACCACCCAACGCTTGCCATAACGCTTGCCTAAATTTTGCATGACCAAACGCGAGGCAGGCTCACTGTTAATACTAACAGACTGATTTGAATCGGAATTATTCATCTTTGGGTTATTTATATTTGGAGGGTTAATACGGCTATCACTCATAACGTACTCAGGCTATTAGCAAGTTTGGGGTTTGATACTTTTAATGTTGATACTTTTTAAATCAGTGTTTTTTAAATTAATACTTTTCAGATTAATACTTTTTAGATTGCTACTTTTTAGATTGCTACTTTTTAAAGCCATAGTTAAAACTCAAGCCCGTGAACGCAAGACGTTTAGCATCTATAAGCTTTATGAGCTATCCATTTTACGAGTGATTCATTAGCAATAGCTATTAGCGCAGTCCGCTTTGATTGGTGTTGCTATTGGGCGGAAATATCAGCTCAACCCGCTGATTGCCGCCTGCGGTGGCTTCTACATCGCCTGCTTTTAGACTATAACGAATGACGTTACCGGCAAAACTAGCGCCATTTTGTACCAATTTGGCATTGCCCGTTAACGTAATAATACCGCTCACGGCATTGTAATCAATCTTATTTGCCTGCCCTTTTGCCAGTCCTTTTTCTTGGGTGACCACTTGTTGCATGGTCGCTGGACGACCGGTTGCCACGGCGGAATTAATACTACGCCCCTCTGATAAATTCACCACGATATTGTCCGCGGTCATCTTAAACGTGCCTTGGGTAATAACGACCGTGCCAGAATAACTGGTCACGCCAGTACGCTCGCTATAGGTTGCTTTATCAGCCAATAATTTGATAGGCTGATTGGCGTCTGAGGGCAAAGCGTGGCTATATAAAGGTAGGGCGAGCAGCAGCATCAGCGGTAAAGCGCGGGCATACTGTTGGATGGGTTTATGCTGAATAGCGAGGTAGTATTTAGCAGGCAAAAAGTTAAAATTCATAAACAGTCACTCGTTTGATAGGGATAAGGGGTATAAACATGATGCCAGTTTCAATAAGCAGTTAAAGCGCTCATAGCCTTTACAGCTAACCTTTAGAACTCTTAGAACTCAACGTTATCACCTTTAAAACAGGGCTTTATCCTGACGCTCTGCGGGGGTAAAAGTGACGGCGACTTTACCGAATTCATAATCGCCCGTTTCAAGGTTAGCCGTCATGCTGCCCGCCTCAAAGCGATTCATGCCTTGTTCTACTGTAACCGGCTGCTCACTATAGACTTGGCGGGTTTTGGTATTGCCTTTTAGGGCAGCACCCGTGACTTTAATCGGCTCAATATCGGTACTGGCGCTTTTGTCCTCGCTGACTAACGTAAAGCCACCAAACAAGTTTATATCACCCGTTTGCTGATTGATAGTGGCGGTTCCTGCTTGAATAATATAGCGCTGCGTCGGGTTTGGCTCCCAATTCATGGTGATGCCAGACATCTCATCTTGATTGGTTTCAGGATTATGAGCAAGTGAGTCGGCATTCAGCTCATACTCGGTTTCACCTTGCTCATTGGTTTGTACCGCCTTGATATCCGTCGCCTCATAATCCACCTCTGAGGTTTCTATATTTATCGGCGGCGACACCTCCCCTTGCTGCTGAAAAAACCAAGCAGCAATAGCGGCGATAATTAATGCTAAAACAATCAAAAAACGAGTATTCACAATCCCTTATCCTGTGTACAAGCTTGAGCCTCATCAAGAGTATAATGCGCGATAAAATCCTGATAATGACCGTGACCCTTTAAAATTAAATCGCATACCTCACGTACCGCTCCATAACCGCCTGCCCGTACGGTCACCATATCACTGCGATTAATCACCTCGCTATGCGCATTGGGTACAGTGGCGGCAAAACCAACGGTTTGCATGGCTTTAATGTCAGGCAAATCATCACCCATATACGCACAATCAGCAGCAGTAATATGAGCGGCGTTATCTGCTTTATTATTTAGCATGGATAATAAATCATTTAAGGCAGTCAGCTTATCATCACGCCCTTGTACCACATAATCAATACCAATCTCACGCGCGCGTTTATCGACCATAGGGCTGCTACGACCGGTAATAATGGCAGTCAAAATACCATAACGGGCTAACGATTTAATGCCCACGCCATCTTGTACCGAAAACGCCTTGGTCTCTATGCCATTAGCATCATAAATAATCTGACCATTGGCTAAAATCCCATCGACATCCAGCACCAATAGCTTAACCTGTGCTGCTTTTTTGATTAAATCTGGCATAACGACTCTCTTATTATTTTAATTATTCATTTGGGTTTTTAGATAAAAATAAATACTGTTTGTAGGCAATGGCTTATTTGACACCCGCTTGTAGCAAATCATGGACGGTAATAATTGCCTCTAAATGGTCTTGCTCATTCATCACCAACAGCTGACTGATGCCGTTCTCATTCATCACACTCAAGGCATCGGAGGCGCGCATGGTTTTGCTGACTTGGCGCGGATTGAGGGTCATAATCTCACGCATGGGCGTCCCAATATCCACCCCTTTTTCTAGCACGCGGCGCAGGTCACCATCGGTAAACACCCCGACTACTTTTTGATTATCGTCAGTCACCACCGTCATCCCCAAACGTCCATTGGACATAGTAAATAACGCCTCTTGTAGCAACGCCTCTTGATGTACCAGTGGCAGATTATCCGCACAAGTATGCATCAAATCCGCCACTTGGGTTAATAACTGCCGACCCAATGCCCCTGCAGGATGCGATAAGGCAAAATCCTCTGAAGTAAATCCACGCGCATGTACCAAAGCCACTGCCAGCGCGTCGCCCAGAGCTAAAGTGGCGGTCGTGCTCGATGTCGGTGCCAAATTAAGCGGACACGCTTCTTGAGATTTACCAAGGGTCAAAGCAATAGTAGCAGCGCTTGGCAACATACCGCGCTTGTCACGGCTGATACTGATGAGTGGAATACCTAAGCGCGTCACCACGGGCAATAAAGTCCTAATTTCATCAGACTCGCCAGAGTTGGAGATGGCAAGCAGCACATCACCTTTCACCAACATGCCCAAATCACCGTGACCTGCCTCACCCGGATGCATAAAAAAAGCCGGCGTGCCCGTGGAGGCAAAAGTTGCCGCTATCTTGCGCCCAATCAAGCCGGACTTACCCATACCCGTCACCACCACTCGCCCTTGACATGCCAAAATAATATCGCAAGCTTGGGCAAATCGAGCGTCTATTTGCTCAGTCAATAGCGTCAGTGCCGCCCGTTCAGTGTTGATTGCGTCTATAGCGGCGCTGATAAACTGGGAGGACGTGAGAGCTGGCCGATTATTAATCATGAGGGGACTCAAGTTTGGTTGTGAAACAAGGATACATTTTACTCTATTATGCTCGATATTAATAATACTGCGGCAAAGATACTGTTGATATATAGTACGGCGCATATATCGTACCGCTCATAAAAAGCACTAATAATAAAAATAGCGTATCAGCAGTAGGTGGTAAAAAATGATATAAAAAAGACCCACTGTGATAGCAGGTCTTATTATTAATAAATAGCATATAAGTCAGGCGCTAAGGGTATATTATTAAGCGCCGTCATCTAACGGTTACATCGCCGTTAGTTAACTATCATTACGGTTATCTGAGATATCGTTTGCTTTATCATCAAAACTGCTGCTATCTGCTTCGCTCTCAAAACCGCGCTCTTGACTAAAACCACCACGCTCAAAGCCACGCTCTTGACTTTGACCAAAGCCGCCACGCTCAAAACCGCGATCTTGACCTTGACCAAAACCACCGCGATTAAAGCCGCTACGATTAGAGGCAAAACCGCGCTCCTCAAATCCTGTCGTGTTGCTGCGCTCAAAACCGCTACTGCCAACGCTGCTAGGCGGCATGGTGCTAGCGGTCGTGGTCACTGGTGCATTGGTACGAGGATTACGCGCCGGTACGACGGTTGAGATGGCGTGTTTATAGACCATTTGGCTGACGGTGTTTTTTAGCAGTACCACATATTGATCAAACGACTCAATTTGACCTTGCAATTTAATGCCATTGACCAAAAAAATAGAAACGGGTATGCGATCTTTGCGCAATGAGTTCAAAAACGGATCTTGTAAGGTTTGTCCTTTTGACATGAGATCTCTCCTAATTATTATGTAATTATGTGTCAGGGTTTATTATTATAAGTACTTACTTCATTATAATAGTTATCGGCAAACGTTTTAACAATTAAATGTAAATGTATTACTATCGCTATTTTTGCTTAAACAGCTCTGAATTATAACAGTTTTTACTATACGTTTTTGCAACTTATTGTCAGCTCTGTGTTGTCCTCTTAGCTGATAAAAAGCGTGCAAATAGCATCAACTCATCAGGCTCTAGCAGCCGTCAATCAAAAACCGTTGCAATTAATATCACTTGATGAACCCTCATTAAGGCAACTAAAATGAGGTGATAACTAAAATAAATAGTCACGTGCTTGCGCCATACTAGAAAAAGAATGGTATTTTATAGAGGGGCTATTTGGCAGTGTAGCGATTTTTCGCAGCCATGTATATTGACGTTTTGCAAGCTGCCTTGTGGCATATAATGCCTTATTTTGCATCTGATGACAAGCAAGCGCCGCACGTGCCTCCATAGCTTTACAATCAAGTGCTGTTGCTAGGCTATTTTGAGGGCTTTGCATGAGGTGAGAGTCGTCAGCGGCTTGGCTTTGAGCAAAAGCACTATAGAACGGCGCCTTATCCAGATGGGCGTGCTCAAATACAGGATGCTCAATGTGTACCAAATACTCGAGCACTTGACGATAGCCGACACAGCGCATCGACGCCATATCTGGCGTTAATGGATAGTGCGCTAGCAAGTGAATCACTTCATCTACCAAGCCCTCTTGCCACATGATATCAAGACGCTGGGCAATGCGCTGATGTAACCAAGCGCGCTCAGGCATCACGGTGAGAGCATGCCAGTGCTGATTGGGATTGTGTGCGAGCGCTTGCTTGGGCTTGGCTTGCCACTCACTAATAGCAATATTAGTCTGTAAATACACCTCGATGGCACGCGTGATACGCTGAGTATCTGTCGCACGCAAGCGCTGATGAGTCAAAGCATCCACTTGTCCCAGATAATCATATAAGGCATGAATCCCCTCATCTTGACGCCACTGCTCAACTTTGGCGCGTACCCCCTCATCACTATCAGGAACAGGAGATAGCCCATCAAGCAGCGCCATATAATACATCATGGTACCACCGACCAATAACGGTATCTTATGACGGCTGTGGCACTGCGCTATTAATACTGCCACATCCTGCACAAATTCAGCCACGCTATAGCTTTGGGTCGGCTCAATAATATCGACCAAATGATGCGGATAACGTGCCAGCTCATCAGCTGTGGGCTTGGCAGTGCCGATGTTCATCTGCCGATATATCAGCGCCGAATCGACAGAGATGAGCTCATAACGCCCTGTATCGTATAGCTCGTACGCCAGCGCGGTCTTGCCGCTTGCTGTTGGTGCCATTAAGCACACCACACTATTATCCGCTAAAGTGTCAGGCAAAGTTGCCAATAAAGAGTTGGATGAAACATGCATAACACTGCCTTTATAAATCACGTAAAATAAATCAATAACAACATTAAAGTGAGGCAGATGATAGCATCAATGCCACTAATTGCGCACTATCAATAGTAATCAGCGCGTTTTTTGTCAGCAGCGTTTCGATAGCTGTTATAAATACCAACCCGTCTGGCGCGGACATCTGCTGGCTAATAGTTATAAGTTGCTGATTGACAAATTGCTTATTATGGAGACTAGCATCGGTGAGCGCTGATGGTTTATTAAGAGCTTGCTTATCAAAGAGTTGCGCGTCAAATAACTGCGCTAGGCTTGAGTGCCATATTTGGGCGCTAATCAGCCAGCACTGCGACTGATGATAAAACAGCAACCACGGTAAAGACGCCGCGTTTAATGGGGGTTTTGTTGTAGATAAAGTGATATCAGGTAAGCTAGTAATAACTTCTAAACACTGCGGCAAATTGCTATTGCTCAGGGAATTTGTAGAATTTAGCGGTGTTGTAGAATTTAGAATCTCATTATTTATGGAGTGCGCAGCAGTATGCTTTTGATAAGGTCGCTTAGGGCTTTGTACTTGCCCTTGCGCTAAGGCTTGAGATACAAAGCCACTTTTGGATAAAGGTTGATATGCTGAGTTATAAGCCACCTCCTGATTGAGATGTTGAGTGGTAGCATTTTTG
>DAIPIF010000008.1:0-21856 GCA_036770925.1 Psychrobacter sp. | reverse complement strand
TAGGAAGACTTAGGGATATACTATGTCACGTTTTTTTATTGATCGCCCTATTTTTGCATGGGTGATGGCTATTTTAGTCATGCTTATCGGGATAATATCGGTTATCAATTTACCGATTGAGCAGTATCCAGCGATTGCGCCGCCCACTATTTCAGTAAGCGCCAGCTACCCTGGCGCCAACGCTGAAACCGTTGAAAACTCAGTCGTACAGATTATCGAGCAGCGCATGAAAGGGCTGGATGGTTTGATGTACATGAAATCATCGAGTGCCTCAAACGGTAGTGCCTCTGTACAGCTATTCTTTGAAAATGGTACCGATGCCGATACCGCGCAAGTACAGGTTCAAAACAAATTGCAGGCGGCAATGAGCTCATTGCCAGAACAAGTACAGCGTCAAGGCGTTAACGTTAATAAGGCCTCTGATGGCTTTTTAGCGGTTTTTGGCTTTGTATCTGAAGATGGCAGTATGGATCGTGCTGATATCGGCGATTACATCAACTCAAATATCGTCGATCAGCTCAGCCGTGTTGAAGGGGTGGGTGAAGTACAAGCCTTTGGTGCCTCTTATGCCATGCGTATTTGGCTCGACCCTAATAGCTTGCGTGCCTATAACTTAGTGCCCTCTGATGTGAGTGATGCCGTCAGAGCACAAAACGCGCAAGTATCAGCCGGTCAGTTAGGGCAAGCACCTGCTGATCTTGATGAGCAAGTGATTAACGCCACGGTCACCGTACAAAGCTATCTAAAAACCCCTGATGAGTTCAAAAATATTTTACTCAAAACGGATAATTCAGGTGCACAAGTACGCTTAGGCGATGTGGCTAAGGTTGAAATCGGTAGTGAAAACTACAGTACCATCTCACTATTTAATGGTAAAGAAGCTGCCGGTCTTGCGGTGTCATTAGCAGGCGGTGCTAACGCGCTTGAAACCCGCGAATTGGTCGGTGAGCAAATCGCTGAGCTCGAAGCAAACTTCCCTGCAGGTCTAAAATCAGTCGTTCCTTATGACACCACGCCATTTGTACGCTTATCTATTGAACAAGTGGTTTATACGCTGATTGAAGCGATTATCTTAGTCTTTATCGTCATGTTCGTCTTCCTACAGAACTGGCGCGCAACCATTATTCCAACGCTGGCTGTACCTGTGGTACTACTCGGCACCTTTGCGGTGCTCTATATCGCAGGCTTTAGTATTAACGTTCTGACCATGTTTGCGATGGTACTATCCATTGGACTACTGGTCGATGACGCCATTGTCGTGGTCGAGAACGTTGAGCGACTATTGGAAGAAGATCAACATATCTCTATTAAAGACGCCACCATCCAATCGATGGGTGAGATTAGTAAGATTGTGGTCGGTATTGCCCTGATTCTATCGGCGGTATTTGTACCGATGGCTTTCTTTGGCGGCTCAACGGGGGTTATTTATCGTCAGTTCTCCATTACCTTGATTACCAGTATGGTTTTGTCCGCTTTAGTGGCACTGATTTTCACCCCTGCCCTTTGTGTGACCTTACTCAAACGTAGCAAGAGTCATGAAAAAGGCAACAGTGAAGACCAAAAAGGCTTTTTTGGTTGGTTTAACCGCTCTTTTAGCAAAGCCAGTCTATCTTATGAAAACTTTGTCGGTAAGAGCTTTAATTTTAAGTGGGTTTACTTTATTGTTTATGTTGCTATTATCGCTATTATGGCAGTGGTATTCTTACGCATCCCCGGCTCATTCTTACCAGAAGAAGATCAGGGTATTATGTTTACCGCCGTCCAGCTACCCGCCGGCTCAACCTTGAATGAGACGCAAGCGGTACTTGATAAAGTGAGTGATTATTATAGTAGTCAAGAGCCCGATAACGTGGCTTCTGCGTTTACCATTGCAGGCTTTAGTTTTGTGGGACAAGGACAAAACGTCGGTATCGCCTTCATAAAACTCAGTGATTGGGCGGATCGTAAGGGTGATGAAAATACCGCAAAGGCAGTATCTGATCGTGCACAAGGGTATTTCTTTACCCAAATTAATGAAGCCACTGTGTTTAATATCATCCCACCAGCCATTAGTGGGCTGGGTAACTCCAGTGGTTTTGACTTGATGTTGCAAGATTCTGGCAACGTTGGGCATGATGGTTTGCTTGAGGCGCGTAATATGCTCCTTGGTATGGCCGCGCAAAACGAGAAAGTCGCGGGCGTACGTCCAAATGGACAAGAAGATGCCCCGCAGCTTAAAATTGATATCAACCAAGAACAAGCCGCAGCTTATGGCTTATCCATGGCAAATATTAATAGCGTCATCTCAACCGCTTGGGGTTCAAGTTATATTAATGACTTCGTCGACCGTGGTCGTGTTAAGCGCGTCTTTATCCAAGGCGAGCCAAGCAGCCGTACCAATCCTAGTGATATTGGTAAATGGTATGTGCGTAATGACAACAACGAGATGATTTCATTTAATGCCTTCTCAAGTAGCCAATGGGAAACCGGTTCACCGGGTCTGACCCGCTATAACAGTTTGGCGTCAATGAATATCCAAGGTAGCGCGGCACCTGGTCTGAGTACTGGTGAGGCGATGGATGCCATGGAAGCGATGGTCGAGCAGCTGCCTGCTGGCATTAGTTATGAGTGGACAGGTCTGTCACTAGAGGAGAAAAAATCAGGGGCACAAGCGCCAATGCTATATGCTCTCTCCATCTTAGTGGTATTCTTATGTCTAGCGGCTCTGTATGAAAGCTGGTCTATCCCCTTCTCTGTCCTCTTAGTGATACCGCTTGGGGTTTTAGGTGCGGTGATATTTACGTGGCTGCGCGACTTCTCCAACGATATTTACTTACAAGTGGGCTTACTGACGGTGGTCGGGCTATCTGCCAAAAACGCCATTTTGATTATTGAGTTTGCAAGGGATCACCAAGAGGATGAGGGCTATAGCCTCAAAGGGGCGGTCATGCTCGCCGCACGTCAGCGTCTGCGTCCTATTATTATGACCTCACTTGCCTTTGGTCTGGGTGTTGTGCCATTATTCATCGCCACGGGTGCCGGTTCCGGTAGTCAGAACGCGATTGGTACGAGTGTGGTTGGTGGGGTCGTGACCGCGACTTTCTTAGGTATCTTCTTTATTCCGATGTTCTATATTTGGATTCGTAGTATTTTCCCTTACAAAGGAAATGACGAGCATAAAGAGGATAGCAATGGTCCAAACGATCCTAATGATCCAGACGACACCTCATATATGCCCACTGACGATACGCAAGCTTCCACTCTTACAAAGAGTTATCAGCCTATAAGCCTTGGAGATAATACCCAATGAGTTCTAAGTCTTTTTTTAATATTAACTCAACCACAGTCATCGCAGCGCCTGCGACTACTGTGGTACGCCCGCGTAGCCGTTCACGGCTCATCTCATCCGCCCAAGCGCTCGCAAGCTTAGTAAGCACCCGTCAGTCTGGGCGCTTATTGGGATTGACCGCATTAGCAATGAGTATGGCGGCGTGTAACACTATCCCCAAAGCTGATATGCGCCCTGTATTAGCTGAGCCTAATATTCCTATCGAGCAAACCTATGGGGCGTTCGATAAGGAAACGGTCAGCAACGCTGAGCAGCCCAGTATCGCCGGTCAGCGCTGGCAGGACTTTTATAGCGATGAGCGTCTAAAGGGTTTGATTGCCTTAGGTCTTGATAATAACAAAGACTTTGAGAGTGCCAGTTTAGCGATTGAAAAAGCCCGCGCGCAGTATCAAATCAGCGATATTCGTGACTTGCCAACTATTGATGGGCAAGCAGGTTACTCGCGCCGCCGCCAAAATAATAACACCGGTGACAGCTATAATGTTCAGCTCGGTTTAGCGAATTACGAGCTGGATTTTTGGGGTAAAATTGCCAGTCTAAAAGACCAAGCGTTGCAGAATTTTTTGGCAACAACGGCTGCAAAAGATGCGACCCAAATCAGCTTGATTAGTAATATTGCTCAAAGCTATGCTAATTTAAGCTATAGCTTGGCGCAATTAAAACTGGCAGAAGCCACCGTTGAGAGTCGTGAGCGCTCGTTATTTATTGCCAGTAAACGCTTTGAGGCAGGCATTGACCCTAAGCTGCCCTCACTGCAATCAAGTGCCTCGTTAGAGAATGCTAGACTGGCGGTATTGCGCGCCCAAAGCAGTATTTTACGCTCACGCAACGCCCTACAGTTTTTGGTAGGTGGACCCATTCCTGCCAACCTGATTCCAACCCCTGCGGTCAGTAATATCACCTCGCAAGATATCTTTAGTGCCGGTCTGCCAAGTGAGCTACTGCGCTATCGTCCTGATGTGCTGCAAGCAGAGTATAACCTCAAGGCGGCGGGCGCTAATATCGAAGTGGCACGTGCCTCATACTTCCCCTCAATTAGCCTTGCTAGTAATATCGGGCTTAGTAGTGGCAGCTTAGATGATTTATTCAAAAGTGGCGCGGTAGGATGGTCATTTGGTCCTAGTATTAGCGTTCCTATCTTTGATGCAGGACGCTTAGATGCCAATTATGATGTCGCCAAAATTGAGCGTAAGCAAACCCTAGCCGGTTATGAGAAATCCATTCAGACCGCTTTTAGAGAGGTCTCAGATGTACTGGCAACTCGCGCCACTTTAGGCGAACAGCTCAGCTCACAATATCGTTTGCAAGATAACTTCCAGCAAACTTACGAGATTGCAGATGCCCGTTTTAAAGCCGGTATCTCAAACTATCTGGATGTCCTTGATGCCCAGCGCTCACTGTTTTCAACGCAGCAAGGTATTTTGGATTTAGAACTGCAAAAAATTATCAGCCAAATTGAGCTGTATCAAGTGTTAGGGGGCGGTGCTAACCTTGATGTGCCCAAAGTCATTCCTGTGCCGCAATATACTAATTTAGCCAGTATTGCCAATGCCAAAAATAATACCGCTAAGGGTAAAGCGGTCTACGCTATCGACGCCGCAAGCTCAGCACGTGTCGCCTCAGTACAAGAAGCGACTGCCATTAAACAGTCAAAGACCCCAGCAACCGCCACTTTTGAGCCGATTGCTGTAGTCGATGTCAATAACGATAATCGCCCTGATGCCACTGTCGGTATTTTGACCGAAGAGACGCCGGTTGAGCAAGTACCCGTAACGACCATTATTGAATAATAATGGCTAATGACTGAGAATATAAAGACAATGAACCCTACCGCTTGGTGGGGCTTTTTGCTTTTATGGCTCGGTTTTGGTTATAGTAGTGTGGATTATCAACTAGAGTGATATAAAGTATAAGTCTCTTTGTTTAATAAGTAACTCTGTTTAATAAGTATCTTTCTTTAATAAGTACCTCTGTTTTTTACCGTTAAAACGATAATAAGGATTCATGATGTCTTACACTTTTAATCGTCAATTCCCAGAAACTCGCCTACGCCGTTTGCGCTATAACGATAATGTGCGCGCGATGATTCGTGAGGTTGAATTGCATCCTAAGCATTTTATTGCGCCTGTTTTTGTGTTAGAAGGCAACAATCAGCGTCAAGCGATTGCTAGTATGCCGGGGGTTGAGCGTCTATCTATCGACTTGCTCATCGAACACGCCAAAGCCTTGCTCGCGGAGGGCGTGACCACTATTGATATTTTTCCCGTCATTGATAACTCACTAAAAACCCCTGATGGCAGTGCCGCTTATGACGCTAATGGCTTAAGTGCCCGCGCGGTAGCGGCGGTAAAAGATGCGCTGCCAGAAATGGTAGTGATGACTGATGTGGCGCTAGACCCTTATACCTCGCATGGTCAAGATGGTCTGCTCGATGAGACAGGCTATGTGATGAACGATGCCACCGTCGAAGTATTGGTCAAGCAAGCCTTAGTGCACGCTCGCGCGGGTGCTGATATTATCTCGCCAAGTGACATGATGGATGGACGTATCAAAGCCATGCGCGATGCCTTTGAGGCGGAAGGTTTTGTGAATACTGCTATCATGGCATACTCGGCTAAATACGCCTCTGCCTATTATGGACCGTTCCGTGATGCCGTCGGTAGCGCAGGCAATCTAAAAGGTGGACACAAAAAACAGTACCAAATGGACTTTGGTAATCGTGCTGAAGCGCTGCATGAAGTGGCGATGGATATCGCTGAGGGCGCAGATATGGTGATGATTAAACCCGGTCAGCCGTATCTGGATCTGATTCGTGAAGTCAAAAACACCTTTGGTGTACCGACTTTTGCGTATCAAGTCTCGGGTGAATATGCGATGCATATGGCGGCGATTCAAAACGGCTGGCTCACTGATGCGGTGATTTTAGAATCACTGATTGGCTTTCGCCGTGCCGGTGCCGATGGTATCCTAACTTACTTTGCCTTAGAGGCAGCACGGCAGTTAAATAACGCGTAATTCTCATTCAGAAAAGTCAATCAATGCGTCAGTTGATAATATCGATTGGCGCATTCTTATCTCTTCTTCAATCCACCAACTCCTCCCAAAAAAAGGTCAAATTGCTTTATAATAGCTGACCTATTTTTGCCGCTATTTTGCTATTTTTTCTGAATTCTGCACTTTGAATTTTAAATCTTAAAGGTCACATTATGAGTCAACTCAATCCCAAACAACACGAAGCCATGCTCTATGTGACAGGACCATTACTGGTATTAGCAGGTGCAGGTTCGGGCAAAACGTCGGTGATTACGCGCAAGATTGCTCACCTTATCGAAGCATGTGACATGCCAGCCGAGCGCATCACCGCGGTGACGTTTACCAATAAAGCGGCGCGTGAAATGAAAGCGCGAGTCAGTAAACTACTACCGAGTGAAAAAATGCGCGGACTCACCGTCTCGACTTTTCACCAATTTGGCTTACAGTTTTTGCGTTATGAGCTGCTACATACGCCGCTCAAAGGTAACTTCTCCATCATGGATAGCGATGACAGCAAACGCCTACTGATGGAGCTGATGATGCGTGATAATCTCTCAGGGGCGGAAAGTCGGGAGCTGGTGGGTAAAGCGATTAAGATGATATCCGACTGGAAAAACGATTTGATTGACCCTGATAAGGCGATGGAGACCTTAACTGACCCCGAAGATATGATTTTTGCGACCCTTTATGCATTATATGAGCGTAATTTGCGCGCTTATAATGCGGTTGATTTTGATGATTTGATTGTATTGCCAACGAAGATATTACGCGATAATAGGGAGCTGCGGGATAAATGGCAAAACCGTATTCGTTATTTATTAGTCGATGAATATCAAGATACCAATACCGCACAATATGAAATGATTAAATATCTGGTCGGACCGCAAGGTCGCTTTACCGTGGTGGGCGATGACGACCAATCTATCTATGCGTGGCGTGGCGCGAAGCCTGAAAACATGGGGCTACTCAAAGAAGATTTCCCCAAATTAAAAATCGTTATGCTCGAGCAAAACTATCGCTCAACCAGTCGCATTTTGACCTCTGCTAACGCGGTGATTACCAATAACGAGCATTTATTTGAAAAAAAGCTGTGGTCAGATAAAGGTCAAGGCGAGAAAATCCGTATTATCAACTGTCGTAATGACGATGATGAATCTGAGCGCGTTGCCAAAGAAATCATCACTCATAAATTGCGTTTTGGCAATGAGTGGGAACAATATGCGGTGCTATATCGCAGTAACTTTCAGGCGCGGATGCTAGAGGCACAATTGCGGCAGCTGCAAGTGCCTTATAAATTATCGGGTGGGCAGTCGTTTTTTGCGCGTAGTGAAATCAAAGATATTATGGGCTATCTGCGCCTGATATTAAACCCTGAAGATGACAGTGCTTTTTTGCGGATTGTGAATACGCCGAAGCGCGGTATGGGACCGGCAACTTTAGAGAAGCTGGGTTTATTTGCGCAAGAACACAGTATCTCCTTGCTCGCCTCTTGTACCCATGGCGGCTTATCTCATGTGTTGCCCAGTAAGGCTTATAGCACCCTAAAAGAATTTGGCGATTTTATTGAGCATTATACCCGTGAGCTTGACCAACATCCTGACCCTGTGCCTATCGTGCGCCAAATGATTGATGAAACGGGTTATATTGATTTTGTGCGTAGCGACTCAAAAACTCCGCAACAAGAAAAAAACCGGATTGATAATATTGATATGCTTTATACCAGTATTCAATCGCTGATTAATCGCGCTGAAGAAGATGAAGACCGCACCATTGATACCATCATTCGTAAATTAGTACTGCTTGATATGCTAGAGCAGCAACAAGAAGAAGAGAATACCAATAAAGTCAACCTCATGACCTTGCATGCGGCAAAAGGTTTGGAGTTTGATTTTGTTTATATTATGGGGCTTGAGGAAGAAATGCTGCCGCACCGTAACTCTATTATCAGTGAAACGGTGGAAGAAGAGCGCCGTTTGATGTATGTCGGCATTACGCGGGCGCGGCGTGAGCTGACGTTGACCTTAGCGGCGCAGCGGCGCGCAGGTGGGCAGATGCGCGTGACCTCAGAATCACGATTTTTGGACGAATTACCCGAAGACCATATCGACTGGCCTGCCAAAGCCAAAAAGAAAAAAGCGACCAAAGACCCACAAGCGGTTGCTGATGAGTATTTGGCAAATATTCGGGCACTATTGGGCAATCGTTAGTCTATGAGCTCGCCAAATCCGTACGTGTATTGACGCAGATGCCTTAGCCGCGAAGCTCAGCCTCTTAGGTTAAGGTTATTTTGTTTTATAATATTTGCTTTACCAGCATCATCCTTTATTAAGTGAGTAACCTATGCAAGCTGTACAAGTTAAAGTCTTAAATCCTAAAATCACCCAAGATGCCACTTTTTCTTTACCCACACGTGCCACCGATGGTTCAGCAGGTATTGACTTGCGGGCGTGTATAGACGCGCCTTTGACCATTAAAGCCGGTGCGACCCATCTTATCGGTACAGGACTGGCGGTTTATATCTCTGACCCAAATTATGCGGGGATGATTTTGCCGCGTTCAGGCTTAGGTCATAAGCATGGTATCGTACTGGGTAATTTAGTAGGGCTGATTGATGCTGATTATCAAGGTGAGCTGATGGTCAGTATTTGGAACCGCAGCAGTCAAGATTTCATCCTCAATCCAGCGGAACGTATGGCACAATATATAGTGGTACCAGTTGCTCGCCCTGAGTTTACAGTGGTCACAGAATTTAGTGACCAAAGCGCGCGCGGCGCCGGTGGCTTTGGGCATTCAGGTCGCCAGTAGCTTTTTTTATAAAGTAGCTTGCCGTGATATTTATCTACTTTTATAATCAATAAAGATGACGAGATAAGGAGCGTTTAGTGATGACACTTTTTGCCATGCAGCGGTCCTTATTTCGTGCGTATGATATTCGGGGTGACAGGCACTGCTTTAGCGCTGATTTTATGACGGCACTCGCTAACGCTTTTGCTGAGCGTTATAAAAACCACCATGCTCACAATCAAAACAATCAACATAAAAACGCGACGATTGTTATTGGTTTTGATGTGCGTCATGGCAGCGATACGATAGCGCACTGCTTGATGGACACCTTACAACATCACGGTTTAACGATTGTCAATTTGGGACTTATCACCACCCCAATGATGGCGTTTTGGGCGCAAAGATATGACGGTCACGGCATCATGGTCACTGCCAGTCACTCCGCCAAAGACATTTTAGGTATCAAATGGCTGGTAGCCAATACCTCGCCCAGTCATGACGATATTGAGTCTCTTTATAATGCGCTTACCAGCCCTCATAGCACAAGTCCGCTGCAGCACCACCCTGTTATCTTTGCATCTTCAAACGCGCAGCCACTTGCCAGCCCTATTATTGAGCTGCCCACAGCAACGATAACCTCCACATATATCACTGCTATCAGGCAGGTGTTTGACTCAATTTATAACACGAAGCCTCCGTCGCTGCCGCCTCACAGCGCCAAGCTTAATTTAACGGTCGTGATTGACTGTATGCATGGGGCAACCAGCTCTATTGCCGCGCCCTTATTTAATGCGTTTGCCGCGCACGTCATTTTGCTAAATGACAGCCCTAATGGCGACTTCCCTACGGGTAATCCTGACCCTACTGAGCCTAAGCGGTTGGCTGAGCTGCAACGAATGGTCAGCGCCCATCACGCTGATATGGGACTGGCATTTGATGGCGATGGTGATAGATTAATGGTGGTTGATGATAAGGGTACCGTAATCAATCCAGACCACTTGCTGTATTTATTGGCACAAGTGGCACTCACAGAGCGCCCCAAATCTAAGATGGCGGTATCTGCTTTAAAGCCGCCAGTGCTGTTTGATATTAAATGCTCACATCATCTGCCGCCACTGCTCGCAACGCTCGGTGCGACGCCTATTATGAGCCAAACGGGCAGTAGTCTGCTACGACGGCAGCTGCAAACTGACCACTGCCTTGCGTTATTTGCAGGCGAGCTATCAGGACATTTTATCTTTAATGATGGCTACTTTATGGCGTATGATGATGCGATGTATGCAGGGCTACGGCTGCTACATTGGTTGGTTCATACTGCTCCAAACCCTCTCATAACCACGGCTGATGCTCATAAAAATGGTCATAAAAACGAGCAGAGCCAAGGTGACACTATAAAGCTAAGTGCCATTACCAAAACCTTGCCAACGTTAATAAGTACTGCGGATCACTATTTGCCATTGCCGCCAACTCTCAGTCAAGATTGCAATATTACTGAGCATTTAACCACCTTATGCCGCTGCTTGCGTCCCTTGGTCACCAAGAGCGACTGCCCAGCAGCAACCGATGACCCTAATGTAACGCCTCAGATAAAATCATCCTGTCGCTGTTTTGCGCACTGGCACAGCAGCCATGCACAAATACAGCACTTACTGCCAGTCGGTACGCAGCTGTCTTGTATTGATGGCGTGCGTTTGGACTTTGCAAAAGGCTTTGGGGTGCTGCGTAAGTCTAATACCAGTCACAGCTTGACCGTGCGTTTTGCAGGCGACAGTATGGCGGATCTCAAAGCGGTACAAAGCCGATTTGTGACTTTATGCCGCACCTTTGATAGCCATTTAGCACAGCAAATTGAAGCTATTGGCACAGAGATACCTTTATTATCGCCAGTCCTGACGACTACGATATGATTCATTCTTAATTTAAAAGCCTTAATTTAAAAGCTCTTATTTAAAATCATTCATGCAAAACTACTTATCTCAAAGCCCTTATTTAAAATGATGCCGTTAAAAGCATACCATTCGCACTATATTTTAGGAGTTTATCATGTCCCTCAATTTAGATGATGCCAAAACCACCGCCGAAGTATTAACCACTGCCCTGCCTTATATTCAACGCTTTGTGGGTAAGTTAATTGTGGTTAAATATGGCGGCAATGCCATGACTGACCCTGAGCTAGAAAGCTCGTTTGCCCGCGATATTGTGCTCCTAAAAACGGTCGGTTTGCATCCTGTGGTCGTCCATGGCGGCGGTCCACAAGTCGATAATTTACTCAAAGAGCTGGGGCGCCAATCAGAACGTATCGATGGGATGCGCGTGACGGATAAAAGCACCATGGATATCGTTGAGATGGTGCTCGGCGGCGGGGTTAATAAGTCGATTGTCAGCCTTATTAATAAGCACGGCGGCAGCGCGATAGGGCTGACCGGTAAAGACGCTAATCTTATCCAAGCCAAAAAAATGCTGATGCAAAAAATAGGCGATGATGGCGTCGCTGTGCCTATTGATTTGGGCTTTGTGGGTGATGTGGTCAGCGTCAATAAAGATGTGATTAATATGCTGATTGCCTCCAACTTTATCCCCGTCATTGCGCCACTTGGGGTGGATAGCGAGGGCAACACCTATAATATCAATGCCGACTTGGTGGCTGGTAAGGTTGCCGAATTTTTGCAAGCAGAAAAGCTGATGCTACTGACCAATATTAAAGGCGTACTGGGTCGTGATGGCAAAGTAGTTACTGGATTGACACCCAAAACTGTCGATGCGCTCATTGCAGATGGCACGATTTCAGGCGGTATGATTCCCAAAATACAATGTGCGCTTGATGCGGTGCGCAGTGGCGTAAAAAGTGCGGTTATCGTTGATGGTCGTGTGCCTCACGCCACCCTGTTGGAGATTTTTACCAACGAAGGTATCGGTACGCTGATCAGTCGTGATTTGGGTGCTGCTTTAAGCTAAATGAGCTTAGCTTAAAGACATCAATAACTGGTATATGGCACAAAAAAGCCCGAGCTTGAATATCAAACTCGGGCTTTTGCCAATCACGAAAAAGAGTTAATACCCAAAATAGTTAATACGCACAATAGCTAATAGGCACAAAACTCTACTGCGCTATGACTGCTATTACCATACACTTTCATATGGTGATTACCTTTACGCTGGGTAAAATAAAAGGTCTCATCATCATAACGCTCGCCATCTAGACGCCCATTAGGACCTGACACGTAAGCGACATTGATACGGTCATCACCGACATTACGAATCACTAAGTTTTGGTCGGGCAGTAGCCATAAACGAAAAACTTTACCGTTTTTGATATTACCGGTAAAGCTACCGCAGTAACTGTCTTTTGCAAAGGTAATCTTGGTTGAGGTATCAGCCGCTTGCGCGGTGAGTGCCGTCAATGGCAGTGCCGCTAGGGCTGCGATTATAAGTAACTTTTTCATGATAATCTCCTTATCATCTAGACTTACTATAGCAGTAATCAGTCGCCTTTATTTGACCAATCACTTATCTTTTATCATACCTCAAAGCCATCATTCTATTATGAAAAAATGTTAACGAACTCTGCATGATCAAAGCCACACAGCAGGATAGGCTGACCGGCTACTGCTCCCTCTACTATCGGACGCTTAATCATACTGGTATTGGCGAGGAGGAGCTCAATGGCGTTAGCGACATCCTCATCAGCCGCTTGTTTTTGCGCGTCCGTGAGTTTACGCCAAGTGGTGCCGCGTTTATTGAGCACTTTATCACGTCCCAACGCATCCACCCAACGCGTGACGCTCGCTTTATCGATGCCTTGCTTTTTATAATCATGAAAGATATATTCCACGCCAAGCTCATCAAGCTTAGCGAACGCTTTTTTCATAGTATCGCATGATTTGATACCGTAAATAGTGATGCTCATAATGACTCCAAAATGCCTAAGAGGTTAAAACAGGATAGCTTTATCGTCAGCTTATTTAAGACAAAGCGCAGGCTGACCGCCTTTTAATGGGTCATTATAGCCAATAAACCCCCTTTATATCGAGCAAAGGATCTATCATAACGTCGCAATTCTCAGCAAATTAAGCTATGCTATGGCATTAGAAAATCCAACCTATTTTACCTGTGTTAATCAATCTCGAGCCCACTATGAACCATGTTGTCACAACCGACCCTACAGACCATAATTACTATAATCCACAAGCTATCGAAGCGGCGCAGCAAGCCAAATGGGCAAGCGATAAGCGCTATGAAGTCAGTAATGAGCCCAGCGACAAACCCAGCCGTTATATGCTGTCGATGTTCCCTTATCCTAGCGGCAAGCTGCATATGGGGCACGTGCGTAACTATACCATCTCTGATGTGCTGAGCCGTTATTATCGCCTAAAGGGCTATGATGTGATGCAGCCTATGGGCTGGGATGGTTTTGGCTTGCCAGCAGAGAACGCGGCAATTGCCAATCAAATGCCGCCTGCCAAGTGGACATTTGCCAATATTGATAATATGCGCGCGCAGCTCAAACTACTGGGATTATCGGTGGATTGGTCACGTGAATTTGCCACGTGTAGCCCTGAGTATTATCAGTGGGAGCAATGGTTATTTTTGCAACTGTACAAAAAAGGCTTGGTTTATAAAAAGCTAGCGGCGGTCAATTGGGATCCCGTTGATAATACCGTTTTGGCAAATGAGCAAGTCATTGACGGTAAAGGCTGGCGTAGTGGTGCTCCCGTAGAAAAACGCGAAATCCCGATGTATTACTTTAACATCACTGATTATGCCGATGAGCTGCTCGATGATTTAGACCAGTTAGAGGGTCACTGGCCATCAGAGGTGTTGACCATGCAGCGCAACTGGATTGGGCGTAGTGCCGGTATGGAGGTGCATTTCCCCTATGAGCTTGCCGGCGAGCATAATACTTTAGATGTGTTTACCACCCGTCCCGATACCTTGATGGGCGTGACTTATGTCGCGGTTGCCGCCGAGCATCCACTCGCGCAATATGCCTCAGAACAAGATGAGGTGATTGCTCAGTTTTGTGCTTTATGCAAAAAAGGCTCAGTCGCAGAGGCGGATCTTGCCAAAGCCGAAAAAATCGGTATGGACACGGGTTTAACCGTCACTCATCCCCTAACTGGTGAGCAATTACCCGTTTGGGTCGCCAATTATGTGCTGATGAGCTACGGTTCAGGCGCAGTGATGGCAGTGCCGGCGCATGATGAGCGTGATTATGAGTTTGCCACTAAATACAGCTTGCCGATTAAACAAGTCATTACTATTCCTGACGGCTATTTTGATTGCGTCAAAGCGCAAGCGGCAAGTGAGGGTGCTGAGGTCAATCTGGCTTATACCGAACGCAATACTTTGGTGAATTCAGCTGACTTTGATGGGATGGATTTTGAGCAAGCGTTTGCAGCGATGCTTGATAAGCTTGCACCCGTGGGTCTTGCCAATAAAAAGATTCAGTATCGCCTGCGGGATTGGGGCGTATCGCGTCAGCGTTATTGGGGTTGCCCGATTCCGATGGTCAATTGTGAGCACTGCGGCACGGTGCCGGTTGACGAAAAAGACTTGCCAGTGATATTGCCCACTGATGTCGTCCCTGATGGGCGCGGTAACCCACTCAAAAACATACCAGAATTTGTCAATACCAGCTGCCCTAAATGTGGCAACGCCGCCGAGCGTGAAACCGATACTTTTGATACTTTTGTCGAATCCAGCTGGTACTATGCGCGTTTTGCTAGTCCCCATGATACTCAAAACATGGTCAATAAAGCCGCGGCTAATAAATGGCTGCCCGTTGACCAGTACATTGGCGGGGTTGAACACGCAGTCATGCATCTGCTTTATGCGCGTTTTTTCCATAAGTTGATGCGCGATGAGGGCTTAGTATCGGGTAATGAGCCGTTTGCTAACTTAATGACTCAAGGCATGGTGTTGGCAGGGACGTTTTATCGCGGGAATAGTGACGGCAGTACCACCTATTACTTCACTGATGATATCGATATTGAGTACAACGAGCGCGGTCAGCCCATTAAAGCCCTTCTAAAAGCGGATGGACTACCGGTAACTATCGGTAAAACAGAAAAAATGTCCAAGTCCAAAAACAATGGTATTGACCCCCAAACCACCATTGACCAATATGGCGCGGATACCGTACGCCTTTATACGCTATTTACCGCCCCTGCTGACCAAACGCTTGAATGGTCAGATGATGCGCTCAAAGGTCCTTATAACTTTATTAAAAAGTTATGGCGTATTGCTACCGCGCATATGCAAGCGCTGAATACCGCTAACTTAGATTTGAATACCTTAAATAGTAGCCCCTTAGTGACGGCTGAGTTGAGTAAAGCGGCAAAAAGTCTACGCCGTAAAACTCATGAAACCATTGCCAAAATTGATAAAGATTTGGGCGAGCGTTTGGCACTGAATACTCCGGTCTCAAGCCTGATGGAACTCTCTAATGAGCTGAGTAGCTTTAAGGCGAGCACTGCTCAGGACTTGCAGGTGCAGCATGAAGCCTTGATAGATTTATTGGTGATGTTATCGGTCTATGCGCCGCATGTGGGCGAGCATCTCCTTGAGCAATTAGGCGTCGATACCCAAGCCTTACACTATCCAAGCGTCGATAGCAGTGCCTTAGTACAAGACATGGTCACGATGGTGGTGCAGGTCAATGGTAAGGTACGCGGCAAAATGGATGTCGCGCCTAATAGCGATCCTGAAGCCCTAAAAGCACAGGCTCGCGCTATCGAGAGCGTCGCAAAATTCCTCACCGGTGACATCAAAAAAGAGATTGTGGTGCCCAATAAACTGGTTAATATTGTGGTTGTAGGCTAGGCTTATGTAACGTGAGCTGTAAGCTTTTTTATCAAAAATAAGGATAGCGATTATGCCTTTTCAACACCAAGCTAAGCCCTTGTCTGCCCCTATGCCAAGCGCTATGGTCAAAGTGACTAAACCGAATTATGCGCGCAAGCTTGCTGTGCTAGTGCTGGCGACGTTGCCAATGATGAGCGTCGTCGGCACCGCAAGCTTGCTGACCGGTTGCGGTTTTGGGCTACGCGGTTATAATACGCCCTTAAATTTTGATGTCGACAAAACCGCACTTATTATCGAAGACAATCGCACCTCTTTTCCGCTTAAACTGCCTTTAACAAGGCAGCTTGAGGCATTGGGGGTCGATGTTGTCGATGCGATAACCGTTATTGAAAACGCCAAGGCGACCAATACCTTAGAGTCCGAGCAAATCGCCACCATTAAGGTTAATAATATGCGCTTTAAGCGCTATGAGTTGGTCGGCGTCTTGACAGAGATACGTCTGGTGTTGTCGGCTGATGTCACGTATAACACTTTCCAAAATGGGCAGCCAGTGACGTTGACTAACCCCATCCAAGTGGAGCGCAGTTATCAGTATAACGAGGCGTCTGTCAGTACCGACGATCAGCAAGGCGGTCAAATTCGCGACTGGTTATATGACAGTTTAGCCCGCCGTATTACCGATCAATATTTTGCGATTGGTGTTCCCAAAACACCCAAAGCATCTGGTATTAGCACGGGCACTATCAATAAACCTTTATAGACTGACGGCGGATTGATAAATTTTATCCGCCTTTATATAGTCAACTCGCTTTTATAAATAAGCTTTTATAAATATAAATAAGTCACTTCTTATTATATTAAAGCACTTATCCACTCCTCTATTCTGTAGTTATCTTCTATGCAAGAGTCTTTTATACAAGCCTATCCACAATTACGACAACCGTCGGTAGCGGTGGCAGGGTTGTGGCTGGCGCACGGTGATGAGCCGCTACTACAGCAATGGCTCATCGACGCCATGCGACCGCATTGGCGAGCACAAAATTATGTCATTAAGCGTATTGAGCTGATTTCCGTCAAAAGCTGGCAAGAGGTACTCTCTGAGCTTGGCAGTCAATCGCTATTTGATGATGCCAGCGCGTTGATAGTCACCGGTAATCATAAACCTGATAAAACGGTGATTGCTGAGCTTGCACGGTTTGCGCTAGAGGCGCAGACGGGCGCGCACACGCATAGTGTATTATGGCTGACAGGCAAGCAAGACAAACGCGCCCAAAGCAGTCAATGGTTTGTCCCTTTTAAGCAATACGGTCATATTATCGACTGTAATTTATATGATGAGCGTCAACGTCAGCAGCTCTTACAAGTGCAAGCGCAGCTATTTGGGCTCAGCTTATCTACAGATGCGTGGCAGCTGCTCATGTCCCATACCGAGCATCATTTATTGAGTGCTTATCAGACCTTGTGGCGCTTATCTTACTTATTTGCGCCTGATTTAAAGGATAATACGCTCACCTCTACGTTTACCGCGCCCAAAAAATTTGCTTTAGATATTAATGACTTACAAGCAGCATTGGTCAGTGATGCGCAGTTTAGTGTCTTTGACTTATCCGATGCGATGCTCGCAGGTAACAGTGCCCAAGTGGTCAAAATCATCTTGCAGCTCAAAGCGACTGATGAGCCAACAACGTTAGTGTTATGGGCAATCAGTAAAGATATGCGGCAGGTTTTATCATTAATGGATGGTCAAGACCCGCAGTCTCTCGGCATTTGGCGTAGTAAACAAGGCTTATATAATCAAGCATGCCGCCGTCACTCTAGTGTGCAAACAGCGAAATGGACGGCGCTGATAGTCCGCTGTGACCAAGCGATTAAAGGGCTAATACAGCAGCCGGCATGGGAGCTACTATTACAAGCCGCACTGGAGCTATCGGGGCAACGGCTGTTTCACACAAAATAAATCCTCATTCAAAATAATGCAGCGCATTTACGATAGCTTGCTTTTCTGATAGCTTATTTTCCTTATACGTTATTTTCTGCTCGCACGGTTATTGCTCACGCTGCTGCCCTCATGAGCGACCCTGCTGTTTTGCCTTAACCTTTCGTAAACGAATAACCATTTCTTTTTCGAGCTGAAGTCTCTATGATACCCATACTCAATTTAATTGTGACTGGACAGCTGTTATGCGCAAAACGAGCAAAAAATCTGCTATCAAATGGGGTGTTATTGCCTTAATAATCGTGGTGCTTGCCGCCTTAGCTTATAATACCTTTAAGCCCAAAGACAAACAGCCCAACTACCTGACGGCTATCGCTGAGATTGGCGATATCGAAAACAACGTCATGGCATCAGGTAAAGTTAAAGCACTGAATACCGTTGACGTCGGCGCACAGGTGTCTGGTGAAGTAAAACGCTTGTATGTTGAAGTGGGCGATGAGGTACAAAAAGGCGACTTAATCGCCCAAATTGACCAAGTGACTCAAAAAAACAACTTAAGCAATCAGCAAGCCAGCCTTGAGCAAAGCGAAGCGGCGATTCAAAGCGCCCAAGCTGATTATTTAAGCCGTCAAGCAGGGCTAAAAAGTGCTGAGGCGGATCTAAACAGTCGCCAATCAGACTTAAAGCAAGCGCAAGCCGACTTCTCACGGCTGCAAGGTCTCGTCGCCATTGACGCCATCTCGCAACAAGAGTATGACACCCAAGCGACTCGAGTAGAAACCGCAAAATCAGCGGTTGCCAATGCCCGCGCCGCCATCGATACCGCACGTGCTGCCATTGCCACTACTCAGGCGAATATCAACAGCCAACAAGCTGCCTTGCGTAAGTCACAAACCAACGTCAGTACTGCTGAGGAAGACCTAAGCTATACCACCATTCGTGCGCCGATGTCAGGCACCATCGTCTCTATCACCACCGAGCAAGGGACGACCGTTAACGCCAATCAAACCGCGCCCACCATCGTCACCTTAGCTGATTTATCCACCGTGCGCATCAACGCGCAAATATCAGAAGCCGACGTGATTAATGTGAGTGCCGGCTTACCGGTTTATTTTAATATTATCGGTAATCCTGACCAAAAATTTGACGCCGTCCTTAAAGCCATTGAACCGGCACCTGAGCGTATCAGTGATACCAGCTCCACCGATTCAGCGATTTACTATGTCGGCTATATCGAAGTGCCAAATGACGAGCGCCGCTTTCGGATTGACATGACCGCACAGGTTTATATCATCATCAATCAAGCAAAAAACGCCTTACTGATTCCCTCCGCTGCCCTACAACCTGCCGGCAAATCTAAAAAGCCTGACAGCAAGGCTAATGCTAACAACGCTAATGCCAGTAATACTAAAACCACCAATACTGATGCTACAACCCCTAGCAGCACAGCCCGTGTGCGCGTCCTAAAAGCCGATGGTGAAGTGGTTGAACAACTGGTAAAAGTGGGGATTAATAACCGCGTCAACGCCCAAATTTTAAGCGGATTACAAGCAGGTGATGAGATTATATTAAGTGAAGAAGGGGCTGCAAAACCCAGTAGAGGTGGCAGACCTTTTTAGACTAAAAAACAGTCTTGCACTAGGGTATGCCTGATAGCAAACCCCAGTAAATAATGAATGATATGAGCAGTATTGATAATTGATATAGGCAGTATGGCAGATGAGCATTCAAGACCTTAACGCTAAAGTTGGCACGAGTACTGGTGCAGATGTTCCTTTGATGCAAGTGACAGGCTTGATTAAAGAGTTCAAAGCGGGTGAACAAGTCATTCGAGTATTGCATGATATTGACTTGACGATTAATCAGGGCGAGATGGTCGCTATCATCGGTCAATCAGGCTCTGGTAAGTCAACCTTAATGAATATCTTAGGCTGCTTAGATCAAGCCAGCGCGGGTGATTATAAAATATTTGGACAGCCCGCCAACCGCTTAGATGCCGATGAGCTGGCAAAACTACGCCGTGAGCATTTTGGCTTTATTTTTCAGCGCTATCATCTGTTAGGTGATATCAATGCTCGGGATAATGTCGCCGTGCCTGCCGTTTATGCAGGGATGGATGGCGGGGCCCGCAGCGCGCGTGCCGAGCAATTACTGGCAGATTTAGGACTGGCTGACAAAGTTAATAATCGCCCAAATCAATTATCAGGTGGTCAGCAGCAGCGGGTCTCCATTGCCCGCGCCTTGATGAATGGTGGTGATATTATCTTGGCAGATGAGCCGACAGGGGCGCTTGATAGTAAATCTGGCGATGACGTCATGCAAATTTTGTACGACTTAAATGCCAAAGGTCACACCATTATTATGGTCACCCATGACCCGCATCTTGCTGAGCAAGCCGAGAGGGTGATTGAATTAAAAGATGGTCGTATCATTGCTGATTATAAAACCAAGCATTATCAGCAAACCCAAGCCCGACCAGAGGCTATATTAGAGCAGCACCGCAAAAGCGCTTTTGGCAGCTTTGTTGACCGGCTGCTTGAAGCCTTTAAGATGTCAGTGCTAGCGATGCGCGCCCATAAAATGCGGACGCTGTTGACCATGCTAGGCATTATTATCGGTATTGCCTCGGTGGTATCGGTAGTCGGTATCGGCAAAGGCTCACAAGAGCAGATTTTGACCAATATCAGCGCCTTGGGCACCAACACCATCACCGTGACTGACGGCTATCCCTTTGGCGACCCCAGACGCCAATATAACGATGAGAACTTAACCCCGCAAGATGCCCAAGCGGTCGCTGACCAACCTTATGTGGTCAGCGTCAGTCCGCAGATTAATGGCAATATGAATGTACGCTACCGCAATATCCAAGAAGCGGCGAGTATCAGCGGAGTGGGTAAAGATTATCTGGATGTCACAGGCGAGACCTTGATTCAAGGTCAAGGCTTCGATGAGCAAAGCATCTTAAGACGCACTCAAGATATTATTATTGATGATAGCGCCAAACAAACCTTTTTCCCCGATAATCCTAATCCTATTGGAGAGGTGGTCTTAATAGGTAGCGTACCAGGGCGCGTGATAGGCGTACTTGAGCCCAATGAAGGCGGTTTTGGGCGCGGGATGGACTCGCCAACCTTATACATGCCCTACACCACCATGATGTCACGCATCAAAGGCACGCCTTATATTGGCAGCTTTGTCGCCTTAGTCGATGATAGCACCTCATCCTCTGCCGCTGAATCGGCGATTAGCACTTTGATGGAGAGTCGCCACGGAACGGATGATTTTCGGATTCGTAACTCCGACTCCATTCGCCAAACTATCGAATCCACTACCGCCTCGTTAACCTTACTCATCTCCTCTATCGCTATTATCTCCTTGATTGTCGGCGGCATTGGAGTTATGAATATCATGTTAGTATCAGTCACCGAGCGTACCAACGAAATTGGGGTGCGCATGGCGGTCGGCGCTCGCCAAAGTGATATTATGCAGCAATTCTTAATTGAGGCGATACTGGTCTGTATTTTGGGCGGTTTACTGGGTATCGGTATGGCGTTTGCTATCGGCGAGCTGATTAATCGAGTGGGCGGTGACAGCTTTAAAGTTATTTACTCCCCGACCTCTATTATTGCCGCTTTTGTCTGCTCAACCCTTATCGGCGTGCTTTTTGGCTTTTTACCGGCGCGTAATGCCGCTAAACTGGATCCCGTAGAAGCGCTCTCTAGAGATTAATGGCTAGTAGATGCCCTAAAAAAGCAATTTTCTATTATAAAAGGCTAAAAAACCGCTTTTTTTAAAGTAATTTAGCTTTTTTGCCATATTGGGGTTGTATTTGTCTTTAAAATATATATAATGTGCTCTCACGTTTAGAGATACAAATTATTTAAACGTGAAGACAAGCTTAATGTCTGCTTTGTTTAGGACCGATAGCTCAGTTGGTAGAGCAGTTGACTTTTAATCAATTGGTCCCGCGT
>DAIPIF010000007.1:0-21934 GCA_036770925.1 Psychrobacter sp. | reverse complement strand
AGCGCCATTCAGGCTCAGCGGCTGAGTAGCACTATTATTGTGCCGCGAGGACAATGGATAACTATCGGACAAATCTCGCAAAATAGTCAAAATCAAAGCGCCAATTATGGCGGCAATAGTGCCAGTAGTCGTAGTAATAGTGTACCCATTGAGCTGTTGGTACAGTAATTTTTTAGAGTTTAGAGCCTATTTTAAGCATAAAAAAGGCGCGGTTATTAATAATAACCACGCCTTTTGCTTTTTTAACTTAACGCTTATTTATTGGCTCATTAATCAATATAGACCACTTCCAATGGCGGGAAACCATTGAACTCAACGGATGAGTAAGAATTGGTATACGCGCCAGTGGTA
The DNA here is from genome assembly GCA_036770925.1 of Psychrobacter sp. Lineage (GTDB taxonomy): Bacteria > Pseudomonadota > Gammaproteobacteria > Pseudomonadales > Moraxellaceae > Psychrobacter. The sequence continues at coordinate 21,583 of DAIPIF010000007.1, read as the reverse complement.
AGCCAATAGATATTATCGCCAATTTCAAGCTCATTAGGCAGCTGATAGCCGGCTTCTTCGTACATGATATCGGTTGAATCACAGGTGGGACCTGCCAAGACGACCGTGCCCTCACTGGTTGAGGTTTCCATTTTTGGGGTATAAACGGGATATTTAATCGCCTCGCCCAAAGTCTCAATAAGTCCTTGGAATAGCCCGACATCGGTATACACCCAACGGGTCAAATCAGTGTGTGATTTACGCGAAATAAGCACCACCTCACTGACCAATACGCCTGAACCGCCAACTAATGAGCGCCCCGGCTCCAAGATAATCTCTGGCATCTCGTCCTCATCATAATCATCGGTGAGGTAGCTTTTAATCTCTTCTGCATAGACCTGAATCGGGTTGACTTCGCTGATATAGTTGGTTGGAAAGCCGCCACCCAAATTAATCATTTGTAGCTTGATGTCTTCTTCGTTTTTCATCCACTCAAACATATATTTTACTTTTGCCAAGGCATCATCCCATGCGGCAACGTCTTTTTGCTGACTGCCCACATGAAAAGAGATGCCATAAGGCACTAAGCCCAATTCACGCGCCTGAAGCAGCAAGTCAGTCGCCATATTAGGGTGACAGCCGAATTTACGTGACAGTGGCCACTCCGCCGTCTCTGAGCCTTGTACTAAAATACGTACAAATATATTAGAGCCGGGGGCATATTTGGCGATGTTTTTTAGGTCAGCTTCTGAGTCAGTGGCATACAGACGCACGCCTTTTTCGTAAGCGTATTTGACATGTGCCGCCTTTTTGATGGTATTGCCATAAGAGATACGTGACGGCTCCACCCCACATCCAAGCACCCGATCGAGCTCATAAATAGAGGCGCAATCAAAGTTTGAACCCAACTCCGCTAGCAAATGAATCACTTCTACCGCAGGACTGGCTTTCATCGCATAATGAATTTTTGCTTTGGGAAACAGCTCGACCATCTCAGTATATTTGGTTTTAATGCGGCTTAAATCAACCACCAAAAAGGGCGTTTCGCGTCCCTCAGATGCTTTGGTAAATTTTTGCCAACTGGCAGGGTCAAAATATTGGTCAATTTTAATCATGGTCATGGCAAAAACCTTTTATAGAAAAAGTGAGAGTAAATATAATGAGAGGTCATGGACAAACAAAGCTGTTAAAAATAGGCAGCCATATCATTATCCAAGCCTAGAGGGATACAACCGTTATGCGTGAGTAGGCGCAGGCTCTTTACTGGCTTGCTTATCGCCTTGTTTTTCGCGTATTTTAAGTACCTTTTTAACCTTATCACGCGCCCGCGTCTGCTTCAAACGTGATAGATAATCGACAAAGATAACCCCATTTAAGTGATCCATCTCATGCTGAATACAAACCGCCAGCAAGCCCTCGACTTCTTGATCAATACTCTCACCGTTTTCATTTAAGGCTTGAATACGCACTTTTGTAGGGCGCTCAACATTATCATACACCTCAGGCACCGAGAGGCAACCCTCTTCATAGGGCTGTTTTTCTTCTACGAGCGGCGTCACTTTCGGATTGATATACACCACAGGCGTGTCTTTATTTTCGGACAAATCCATCACAATCAGCTGGATATGCTCATCGACTTGGGTTGCCGCCAGTCCAATGCCGTCAGCGGCATACATGGTTTCGGTCATATCAGCGATTAAGGTTTTAATCTCATCGGTGACTTCTGTAACAGGCGCTGCAAGGGTACGCAAACGCGGATCAGGGTAGCTTAAGATTGGGAGTAATGCCATAAGGCTCACCTCAGAATTCGGATAATCAGGAGTACAGACAAAATAGGGGCTTTATTATAGGTTAAATGAGGACAAAAGTAACATTTATCAATAGTATAGAGGTATTTATCTGTGCATAAAAAAGACCTTACAGCTGCTGCAAGGTCTTTTATTATTATGACTGCTCAACTCATTACTCATCAAGCGTTATTGTTGTTATTGGTTTGCAAGTAATGGGTGAGAGCTTATACGCGGCGTTTATTGGTAATCATCTCATAGATAAATAGCAATATAATCGCGCCAATCACTGAGAATATCAGACCGATAAAGCCACCATCGGCATTGATACCAATGACACTCGCGATAACACCACCGATGAGAGCACCAACGATACCCAGTACAATGGTCATAATCCAGCCCATAGGGTCACTACCGGGTTTGATGGCGCGTGCCAATAAACCTGCAACCAGACCGACGATAATCATCCATATAAAGCTCATCATTATGATTCTCCTAAATTATTAATTTATGCTATTTAATTTATATTATTAACGGATACTGTTGACTCAGTATTATGGTTTATAAGATAAATCTATTGTAAGCATTAGAGAATATAAAAAGTAAGCACGAAATGTTACCTGTGTAGCGGCTATGTGATAAAAATCAATGGTTTGCTATACTAGAGGGCGTTTAAGTAATCATTAGGTTACAACGGTAAGTCTTGTAGCGCGGTTAATAGGCGCTGATGGATATTTTCAAAACCACCATTGGACATAATGATAATGGCGTCATTGGGCTGTATATGGGCGCAAATATGCTCAATAATGGCATCGGTGCTGCTCATGACATGCTGCTGATTGCTCACCTCAGCACTCAGCACGGCTTGCTCAATGACGGTCTGTAATCCCCACTCCAGTCCTGAGGGCTCATACCACAGCGCCACATCTGCCAGTGCTGCTGATGGCGCTAGGCTATCTTGGTAAATACCCATTTTCATGGTGTTGCTACGCGGCTCAATAATCGCCCACAGCTTTCTATCGGTAAGTTTCTTTTTGGCACCATCTAAGGTGGTGGTGATGGCGGTGGGATGATGGGCAAAATCATCAAATACTAAGATAGTATTAATCGTGCCAATCAGCTCCATCCGGCGCTTGATACCGGCAAACGCCGACAAAGCCGCACAAGCGGTGCTGATATCGACACCAACATCAAAAGCTGCCGCCACCGCCACTAGCGCATTATTGACATTATGCATCCCACTCATTGACCAGTCTATCACTGCCGAATCGTTGGGATGATTATTATAAGAGACTCTAAATTGACTGCCATCAAGAGCGAGCAGCTGCGCCTGCCAGTCGCTGTTTGCTTGTTCTTGCTGACTCTCATTGATAACCGCCGTGCGCCAAATCGGTGTCCACACGCCTTTGGCTAAAGTGTCCTCCAAGCTAATGGTCGCCGCTGGCATGATAATCTTACCCGTACTTGGAATCATCCGTAGCATATGATGAAACTGGGTTTGAATGGCGTTTAAATCCGCAAAAATATCCGCATGGTCAAATTCAAGATTGTTCAAAATAGCGGTACGTGGACGATAATGGACAAACTTTGAGCGCTTATCAAAAAACGCTGAGTCATACTCATCCGCCTCAATCACAAAGTAGCCTTTGGTTTCTTTAGCGTCTACTGTGTGATGCGCGGCACCCAAATAGCTACTATGAGCAAAAACCTGCTGCAAATGCGTATCAGGCGTATCAACCAGTGGCACTCCGCCAATCAAAAACCCCGTATCGATACCCGCATAATGCAGTATCCACGCCAGCATCGTGGTGGTGGTGGTTTTGCCATGCGTACCCGCAACCGCAAGCACATGGCGGGATTGCAATACCTGCTCTGATAAAAACTGTGGTCCTGAGGTGTAGCGCAAACCGGCATCAAGCATATATTCAATGACATCCATCCCGCGTTTTAGCGCGTTACCCACCACCACCAAATCAGGCGCAGGTTGCAAATGCTCAACCAAATAACCCTCTGCAATAGTGACACCCGCTTGCTCAAGTTGGGTGGACATCGGCGGATAAACATTGGCATCAGAACCGGTCACTGTATGTCCAAGCTCACGCGCTAGCAGGGCAAGCGACCCCATAAAAGTGCCACAAATACCAAGAATATGAATATGCATAAGTCTGCTGTACCCAGTTGAAGGAGGTGAAAATTCAGCTATAAAAAGTTAGCCACTAAGGGTGCTTATTGTAACGTATCTGATAGCAACTTGTCTTAGGACAAGCGGGCGACACTCAATAAAAAATGCTCAATAAAAAACGCCCAATAATTGAGCGCTAAATAGAGTGTCTAAGGCTGATAAAGCCCTATTTACGAGCCAAAGTATAATCGGCATTAGGTACTTTATCGTCATCTAGCATTACCAAATGATTGTCTTGAATGAGATAGGTTTCGAGGTGATCTCGTTCATAAACGATGGTAATCATATCGTTATCTTGGCGATAGATGCCAGATTCAGCGATAGGTGTTTGCGGGCTTTCAGGCTGGTCATAGATACTGGTTTTGAGTACTGAGCCATCAGAAAACAGATTCAGAGTGACGGCGATGCTATCGCAAGAGGCGCAAGGCAACATACCCACATAATCGCCAATCAGTGTCGCTTGCAAGGTATTATTCTGCTGCTCTGAGATCATCGGCGCGCGTCTGCTGCTACGGTCATCAGATTTGGCGGCTGCCATAAGCGACAGCCCTACATCGTTATCGTCTTCATCATCAGATATGGCATCCGCCTCTGTGCTATCTAGCGCGGCACTTGCTTCTGCAGCGGGCTCTTTGTCTGTATTTTGCATGGGGTTTGCGTGATTAGTTTGAGCGGCTTGCAATGCGGCCGCGTTATCCACAGGCGTAGTAGAGTACGCTTGATTGTCGCAGCCTGCCAACGCTACAAACGCTATAGCGGTGATACAAAGCGGTAGCGGTAACAGTAGCTGCCCGCCGCGTTTTAAAGTAGTCACTAAATTAGTCACTAAAGTAGTCACCAAGGAGGTGTACATAGGCACAGAATATATCATGGTTATACCAAAAATAGACAAAGATTATTGAATAGCTAACGCTTTGAGTACTCAGTAAAGTTTAAGACGATGGATAAAAACGGATGACAACTTATCAGAATCATTTATTAAAATAGTGGTGTAATCATAGCGCTCTTCACATCAATTATCGTAGTAAAAATAGGGTAACTGTGTAAACTTCCAATAAAAGGTGTTAATGACTGAGGTATAGATAACCTGCTAAGCGGCTCCAAGATAACAAACCTTGTCCGCCATTCTGTAAGAATTTGTTATAAAAAACTGCGCCGCGCCTTAAGCGTGCTCAAGATATAAGCCCCAAAAAGCCCAGCAACTTTGGGTCGCTAGGCTTAGAGGACGATACAAACAGTGACACACATCTTGGATAATGAGCGTGCCGTTTTGGGCTAACGCGTCGCACTGATAGGACGTACAATCCGCCACAATAGCAGCAGATGCACCATGATAAGCGCACTAAAGAAAATCAGCGACTGCTCGGGGATACTGAGCCCCATAAATATCCAGTCTACAGAGGCGCATTCGCCTGACCCTGCCAACACCTCTTCAAATACTTGCTTCATCGGCAAAGTTTCAAGCCAATAATCAAGCCCCGGCCCACAAGACGGCACTTGGTCAGGGGGTAGATGTTGCAGCCACACATGGCGCGCTGCCACTCCAGCGGCCCAGCCGATACCTGCCAGACTACCGAGCCAAAGTAACAGCTTGGCAATCATCGGTTTAGGATTGACCACTGCAGCAATCAGCGCAAATCCGCCCATAATCATCAAGCCCACTCTCTGAAAAATACAGAGCGGACAGGGCGAAAACCCCATATGCCGCTGCAAAAAAAACAGCGCAAAGCTCATACCGACGACGGTCATCAGTACCAAAAGTACTTGTAAATGGCGATAAGTGGTCAGTTTTTGCATCAAATAAAGGTGCTCCTACAAGCAGATGATTAAGCTATTGGCGGCGGCTCTTATAGCGTTTATTTTAATATAAAATTAGCGATACTGCTCTAAAAATGCCATAAAGTCTTCGGTCTCGGCGCTTTCTAGTTCGGCTTGTTGCAAGATGGATTTCTCAGCGAGCACTTCATATTTAGCTTGGGTGTTAGGGCTCAGGGTTTGCTGTAATAAAAACTCACGATGCTGATGGGCGAGCGTAAAGCCGAGCTGCCATAAGCTGCCTAAGCGCTTGCTATCCGCGTTAACTTGCGCTGAGATAGTCGATTCAGAATGCCCCGCTTTGCCTTGCATCAAGGCTACGGCGGCACGATAATCATTGCCACCATAATGCGCATCGAGGAGCGCCGCTAACGGCTGCATACTGCTTAAATGCATCAGCATCCAGCTTTGCAGCGATTGCTCTGCGCCATTATTGAGGATATGTAACTGCTCAGTACGTCCTTCATTCACCACGCGCTCAAGATTAATCGCCAGCTCTTCTTCTTCTGCCGGCAGTAGCTCAGGCGAGTCATTAAGCAGGCAATACAGCGCCATCACTTCTAAAAAGCAGGCGCTAGATAGACGAATACCCACATCACTATAAGGGTCTAAGTCGATAGCGCGGAACTCCACATAAGCAATACCGCGGCGCTCCAACGCTTCGGTGGGCGTCTCGCCACTATCAGCAATTTGCTTAGGACGAATGGGGCTATAGTACTCGTTTTCTATCTGCAAAATATGGGTATTGATTTGGATAGGCTTACCATCGGCATCATTTAAACCGAGCTTCTCAAAGCTCTCATGCGGCGTCTGAATCGCACGGCGCAGACCGGCAACATACTCCGGTAAACTGTTATAACGAATATCGAGCTGCTCTTGCACGCTATTGGTGTAGCCCAGTTTGCCCATCCGCAGGCTCGTGGCTGTCGGCTTATAATAGGTGGAATCATTGAGGCGCTCTAAATCATGCTCACGCCCCGACACAAAGCTTGGGCAGACGCTAGGACTGGCGCCTAACAGATACAGCACTAAGCTCGTTAGCCGCTTAAAGTTACGGATTAATCCTAAATACTTATCATTTTTAAACTCAGTCAACGACTGATTTTGTGTCTCGGGTAGTTTGCTTTGCCATGACTCAAACAGCGTATCGCCAAATGACAAGTTATAATGCAAACCGGCAATCGTCTGCATGCGCCGACCGTAACGAATGCCCAAGCCGCTGCGGTACAAGGTTTTCAGCTTACCGGCATTCGAGCTGCCATAATCAGCGAGCGGAATATCCTCATCATTACCTGAGAGCACACACGGCATTGATAGTGGCCACATCAGCTCGTCTTCAGGAAGCGCGCGGTACACCAACACATGTAATTGGCGCATCATGGCTAAGGTTTCTTTTGGGCTGCTTTTAGGGTCAGTAATCAGCTCAAGCAAGCTCTCTGAATAGTCAGTAGTGATAAACGGATGGGTGAGCTTTGACCCCAGCTTTTGCGGATGCGGCGTTTGTGAGAGATAACCATTGGACTTGACGCGTAGTCCCTCTTTTTCGATACCGCGTAGCATCCCTGATAAATGCTGGTTATCTAACCATTGGGGAATTTTAAAATTAACAAAGCTAGGGGCAAAATTACTCATAATAGTCATCTATTGTTATTCATTATAGTAGAGCTATCGGCGCTGACGCCTTGCTCAGAATGGGGTGAGGTGGGGATAATCATGAGCTCAGTTTATCCCAAAGTAGGGCTAAAAACTATGTACGATTACAAATACGATAAGCTTGCGCGGCAGGTATGACAAAAACCGCTCACGCTTAAATCTCATAACGGCATCAAAGAAAAAAGCATCTACCTGAGAAGATAGATGCTTTTTTTAGCGACTGAGACGCTATAAATAAGGGATAACGCCCTTATTTAGGTGTCAGCTACTGGCATAGTTAGCCATATAAACCTAAGAGAAATCTAATTCAGTCTCAAAGCTTTTTAGGTTATGACGTGCCATTGCTAAATTCGACTTTTGGCGATCCAGTACCAAATATAAAAATAAGTTACTGTTACGAATCAAAGGACGTAGCAGATGATACTGTTTGCCTAAAGTGATTAAGATATCTTCAATATTATCATCCAAACCTAAAGCATCAGCGACTTTACGCTTAGAGCGGATGACTTCAGTGTTACCCGCCGCCGCAAGCTCAAGATCGATACTCGTACCTAAAGTCGCAAGGGCGAGACCTGATTCGCTATCAACCAAAGCGGCAGCGATAAAACCATCAATATCATTTAATGCATCAAGTGATAACTTAGCCATATTCTTATTCCTTAATAATAAAAAATCATATCATCCAGTAATAGATAGGGACAGTAATAGTTCGGCATTATGTCATGTGGTGCTGATAAACCAGATACGCTTATGAGCACGACGATAAATAGATGGTAAACAAATTACGTCATTCAGTTACTGAAGGTTATAAAACGAGGTGATACCAATATATAAGGCAGACCTACGGCTGAAATTAATAGGACTTAATACGCCGTTTTCTGTCACCCTACACTGGTACCTCATTAAAGCATATCTGAGGATTTTTACAATAAAAATACGATTAATGAGCTATTTATTAGGTCTATCGGTACAAAAAAGGTTTAGCGTGGCTATGATGCCGGCGCTAAACCTTAGAGGATTTTGCTTTGATACTGACTCAGTAGCTATTAACTATAGATAATCAAGGCTGTAGAGGAGCTACAAGGAGAAGGAGGAGCCACAGCCACAAGTGGTGGTGGCATTGGGGTTGGTGACGATAAAGCGCGCACCCTCTAGCCCTTCGGTATAGTCAACGGTTGAGCCTTGCAAGTATTGATAACTTAAAGAATCTACCACCAAGCTGACATCCTTATTATCAAAATTGGCATCGTCTTCGTTGAGCTCATGGGCAAAGTTAAAGCCATAGGAGAATCCAGAGCAGCCGCCGCCCGTGACATAGACGCGCAGCATGAGGCTATTGTCGCCTTCTTCTTCGCGCAGTCGGCGTACCTTTTGCGCGGCACTGTCGGTGAGGCTTAAGACAGTCGGGTCAACGGGTTGGTTGGCGCTTGGGTCATAGGTCATTGAGTCGGTCATAGTGGCTATCAATCCAATTGTCGTTATATTAGGGGTGGCTATTGATACGTTGCTGTTGTAGTGGCTGTTAGTATGAATCAGGCTATGCGTACTAACAGCTCTACCCATACGTTTTTATTTAAAAAATGATAAGTGCTTAGTCACTGATATTAATAGTGTTTTCATATTATATCATAATGGGGCTCGTGACTGATTTGTCAAGTGGCGGCTTTTTATGCTCGCTGACTATTTAAGTTACGCATTCGTTAAGCAGCGGCACAAATAAGATAGCGCTCATAGGATAGTGCTATATTCAAAGTAAACGTTTGATATAATGACCGGCAATCGCCATACAGTCCAAACTAAACCCTTCATATTTATAACTATATTGAGATAAAAACCCCTATGATCGAATTTAAAGACGTTAGTGTTCGCCGTGATGGTCGTGTATTGTTTGCCGATGCCAGTTTTCAGCTGCATCCTGGTCATAAGGTGGGCTTGACGGGTAATAATGGTACGGGCAAATCGACTTTATTTGCAGTATTGCTCACCTATATGGGCACGGGCGACACTGAGGTGACTCTCGATAAAGGCGAGATTAGTATTCCTGATAGCTGGCAGGTGGCGCACATGGCGCAGGAAGTGGGCGCAAGCAGTCAGTCCGCGATTGATTATGTGCTAAGCGGTGATGAAGAATGGTATCAGCTCAATGAAGCCTTGAGTGATTTGAGTACGGTTAGTGATGAGCAAATCGGGGTGTTGCATCAGCGTTTTGATGAGATTGACGGCTATCGCACACCGACCAAAGCGGCACAAATTATGGCGGGTTTGGGCTTTAAAACCACGCAGCATGAGCAAGCTGTCGAGGGCTTTTCGGGCGGCTGGCGTATGCGCTTAAACCTTGCCAAAACCTTGATGAGCCGCGCCGACTTGATGCTGCTGGATGAGCCGACCAACCATTTGGATTTGGATGCTATTTTATGGCTTGAGACGTGGATCAATGCCTTTACCGGTTTAGTGATTGTCATCTCCCATGACCAAGCGTTTTTGGATGCAACCGTTGGGCACATCTTGCATGTTGAACAACAAAAAATCACCCTTTATACCGGTAATTATCAGCAGTTTATCCGTACGCGTCATGAGCGTATGGCGCAGCAGCAGCAAGCGTATGACAAGCAGCAAGAAACCCGCGCGCATTTGGATGATTTTATCCGTCGTTTCCGTGCCAAAGCCAGTAAAGCCAAACAAGCCCAAAGCCGCATTAAGCAGTTAGAGCGCATGGCGGACTTATCACCGATGATGGCGGACAATCCGTTCTCCTTCCAGTTTTACCCGCCAGCACATATGAGCTCGCCACTCATTGAGATGACCCGCGCGGATATCGGTTATAGCGAGACGCCGCTGCTTTATAATGCTAACGTGCAAGTGACGCCAGATACGCGTTTGGGCTTGCTTGGGATGAATGGCGCGGGCAAATCGACTTTGATTAAAGCCTTGGTGGGTGAGCTGGGTATCTTATCAGGCACTTATACGGTATCAGATACCCTGAAGCTTGGCTATTTTAATCAGCATCAAATGGATGTGCTCGATAGCGAAGCGACGCCGATGGAGATGCTGCGACGCTTAGCAGGTAAAACCTCCGATGCGTTATTGCGCTCATTTTTGGGTAGTTTTGACTTTCGCGGCGAGCGTATCGACACCGTCAGCGAGCTGTTTTCGGGTGGCGAGCGCGCGCGGCTGACCTTAGCGTTAATCGTTTGGCAACGTCCAAACGTACTGGTACTCGATGAGCCCACCAACCATTTGGATTTACAAATGCGTCAAGCGCTCACCTTAGCACTGCAAGGCTTTGAGGGTGCAGTGGTACTGGTATCCCATGACCGTGAACTGATTGCCAACGTTTGCGATGAGCTGTATCTGGTGCATGACGGGCAGATTGATGAGTTTGATGGTGATATCAGCGATTATGGCAAATGGTTGGCGGAAAAGCGCAAACAAGAAAACACTGCGGATAAAAGTGGTAATAAAAAACCCAAAAATAAAAAGGACAATAAAAAGTTTGTCGCGCCAAAAACTGCAAGCAGCAGTTTGCCAAGTACGCCTGTACAAAATAATCAGGCAAAAATACCCAGCAATGAGCCGACGCTAACCAAAGAGGAGCTGCGCCGCCACGCTGCCGAACAGCGCAAACGTACCGCGCCTATCCGCCGTGATATCGAAACGAGCGAAAAGGCTTTGGCAACGCTCGATAGCAAACTTGCCGCTGTAGAGACCAAACTTGCCGATACGGCGCTATATGATGAGAGCCGTAAAGCGGACTTATTAACCCTGCTCGATGAGCAAACCTCACTACAGCAGCAGCATAGCGACCATGAAGAAAAGCTCCTACTCGCGATGACCACCCTTGAGGAGATGGAAGCAGAATTAAGCTAAAGGACGTAATGGGTGTTGATAAGCAATCAGTAATCTGACCCAATAACCATACTCAAAAACCATACCCAAAAACTATAAAAAGGAGAGCCATGGCTCTCCTTTTTTGTGAGGTTTATTGTTGATATTTATTGCCAACGCTGTTCACTGACGACGATATTTACCGTCACCATAAGACAGTATTTTCATACTGGTGGTACACAGTTGGCAGTTTATTTGACCCGCAGCCGCTTTAGATAAATCAAGAATACGCCCTCGAATAAACGGACCTCTATCGGTGATTTGAACTATCACACTCTGCTTTGTCTTCTGATTGGTCACTTGTACCTTGGTACCGAACGGCAAGGTTCTATGCGCGGCGGTCAAGGAATTCATATTAAAGATACTGCCACTTGCGGTGCGTTTACCGTGGAATTTATTGCCATAATAACTGGTATTACCCGCAAAAACGCTGGTGCTGAGCAATAGGGATAAGGTGATAACCAAAGACTTGATAAAATAAGACATTCAATACCTTTATGCAATTTATAAAATAGACAGATACCCTTGCCTATGTTATTCATACTCCCCGTGAGTACAAATAATATAAAGATATTACAATAAAAAGCCTGTTATATCCTTACTGCTCTGTAAGAGAACGCTTAAGGTCAAAGTCGGGTAGATTGCAGCTAAATTGTAACTTGGCCGCACATAACGCCATGATAATGGTATAAATAATCAGTGAATAACATAGGATAAGGAAACACCATGGCAGAAAAAAACTACTATGACATTTTAGGGGTCAAAAAAGACGCCACAGATGCCGATATCAAAAAAAAATACCGTAAGCTGGTGCGGCAATATCACCCTGATGTCAGTGAGGACCCTGACGCGGATAATAAAATTGCCGAAATTAATAACGCTTATGAAACCATCAGAGATAAAGAAAAACGCGCCGCTTATGATGCCATGCTAGATAACCCCTTTGCCTCGCAAGGTGGCGGCTTTGGTGGACAAGCAGGCGCAGGACAAGACGGTTTTCGCTGGGAGGATATCAAAGATAAATTTGGTGATGGCGAAGCGTTTGGCGGCGGTGGTTTTCGCTTTGATGATATTTTCTCCGCTTTTGGTCGCGGCGCGCGTGGACAGACAGCGGGCGGCGCGCAACAAAGTGGCTTTGAGCAGTTTGGCGGCGGCGCGGGCGATGGTAAAGGTCAAGACCAACATGCCCAGATTAATGTCGATTTGGCATCGGTCTATAATGGCGACGATTACAGTATCAAATTAAACGTACCCGCTCGTCAGCCTGATGGTAGCGTCAGTTATGATAATAAAACCCTAAAAATCAAAATCCCTAAAGGCATCACCGACGGCAAGCAAATTCGTCTGAGTGGACAAGGGGCGGCAGGCAGCGGTAGCGGCACTAACGGTGATTTATTTTTAAAAGTAAAAATTACCCCTAGTGCTAATATCCGTCTAGAGGGCGCAGATGTATATCAAACGGTCAATATCACCCCGTGGGAGGCGGCGCTTGGCGAAAAAATAAATGTCACAACCCCTGCAGGCACGTTAGGTGTTACCATTCCCAAAAATAGCAAATCAGGCAGTAATCTACGTCTCAAAGGTAAAGGTATCCCCGCCAAGCAAGCGGGTGATTTATATTTAACCTTAACGATTATCAATCCTGATATAACAACCGACGCCCAAAAGCAGGCTTATGAGCAGCTAAAACAGGTCTTTGCTGATAGCCGCATCGCTCGCTAAAGTGAGCAGATAAAGCCAATGAGGATAAACCCCGAGGATAATAACAATGCAACATTCCCCTGAATTTACCGACATTATCATGAGCTTTGATGAGCTGGTTGCCGCTTGTGGGCAAGAGCACCACTGGGTACTGGCGCTCATCGAGGAGAGCGTCATCGAGTATGATGTGCCAGAGCAACAGCAATTTACGGGTTATCAGCTGAGCACCGTCCGCCGTGCCGCGCGACTCAGCCGCGACTTTGATGCCAGTGTCCCTGCCATTGGGCTGATACTGGAGTTGCTCGATGAGGTGGCGCAATTGCGCCAGTTCAAGCGCCAATGGGAGAGCGAGACCACTTATATCGAAGTCAGTGTGGATCACTCAAAAAGCCAGTAGTTTGGCAGATTTTAACGCAAAAAAAAGGGCAATTAAATTGCCCTTTTTGGTATTTGTAAAAACTGGTTGATAACAGCCAATGCTTAAAAGCCCATGCTTAAAAGCCAATACCAAGATTAATGCGCATATTTAGGGTCAGCGGCAGCGGTAAATAGCACATCGGTTGAGGAGTTCAATGCCGTTTCTGCGGAGTCTTGTATCACCCCAATGATAAAGCCGATTGCCACCACTTGCATGGCGATATCGTTTGGAATACTAAACAGACTGGCAGCCAGCGGTATCAATAGCAGCGAGCCGCCCGCCACGCCTGATGCACCGCAGGCACTAATCGTCGCCACCAAACTGAGTAATAACGCTGAGGCAAAACTGACTTCAATCCCCAAAGTATGCGCTGCCGCCAGTGTTAAGACGTTGATGGTGATTGCCGCGCCCGCCATATTGATAGTCGCACCCAGTGGAATAGTGACTGAATAGGTGTCTTTGTGCAGCCCCAATTTATGGGCAAGGTTCATATTGACAGGAATGTTGGCGGCGGATGAACGGGTAAAAAACGCGGTAATTCCCGACTCGCGCAGGCACATAAATACCAGCGGATACGGGTTTTTTCTGGTTTTAAAAAACACAATCAAAGGATTGGCAATCAGTGCAATAAAGAGCATACAGCCGACCAGTACCGCCAAAATCCGTGCATAACCTCTGAGCGCCTCAAAGCCGGTTTCAGCGACCGTGTTAGCAACCAAACCTAAGATACCAAAAGGCGCGAGCGCAATCACCCATTTGACCACTTGCGAGATGGCATTGGAGAAATCCACCACCATAGTGCGGGTAGTCTCTCCTGCTTGGCGTAGCGCAAAACCGATGATAATTGCCCATGCCAAGATACCGATATAATTGGCATTGGCGACCGCCTCGACGGGGTTGGCTACGAGGTTCATTAATAAATTGGTCAACACCTCTTTTAAATCTGCCGGCGGGACTTGCTCAATCGTGGCATTAATCAGCACCAGCTCGGTCGGAAACAAAAAGCTGGCAGCCACTGCGGTCAGCGCTGCCAAAAAAGTGCCAAAAATATACATGATCAGCACCGGTTTGACATAGACCTCACTATCACTGCGATGTTGGCAAATCGCCGCCATCACCAACGTAAACACCAGTATAGGCGCTACTGCTTTTAGTGCGCCGACAAACAAGGTGCCGAGCAATCCTAATGCAATACCGATATTAGGCGCAAGCCAACCAATCAAAACCCCGAGGACTAAGCCGATAATAATCAGCGGTACAAGCCCTATTCGCTGGTACATAGCAACTAATGAACGCATTACGATACCTTTAAATAAATCGATAAAAACCGATGATAAATGAATTATGACCTATGCATAATAATCGGGAATGGTAGCATTTTTTCAGCTATTCGCCTATGACTAACCTACAGGTGACTGGCTTTGGGGATAGACGGATGAGTTTATGCTAAAACTGGCAGAGCGGCTAAATCGCATAAATAAAAGGCGCAGAGCTAAATCATGAGTGCGGCAAGGATTAGGATATAAGTTATTGATATTTGAGCTATTGATATTTAAGTGCGTGTGATACAAAGTGTTAGACTTGAAAATGCGTCAGCGCGTAACCCAAACTTTTATACTGCTTATATTTATCGCGACCACTTTTAACACTGACCGTATCGGGTTTGATAATCTCCAAAATTCGGCTGACTTTGGCATTATAAGTGGCATTGATAAACGTCGTGACAGGACGGGCAGTGGTATTAATCACGATACCTGTAAAATTAGCAGGGATATACGAGCCGAGCAGTACGGGCGCGGATAGTTTATCTGAGGGCGGCGCATTATTATCAAGGGACTGTGCCTGACTATCTAAGTCATTTAGGTCTAGACGCTGATGCGGAATAAAGCTGCTTGCCGTATGTGACCACAGCGCCTCATCAAGCGCACTCAGCAGCTGCTCGTCCTCAATAATAATACACAGGGATTGGGCGCTTTTATTCAGCGCGGTTTGGCTTAAATCAGCAATAAAGCCCAAGAAATCTTGGGCTTTATTATCGCTTAAGACATAAAAGCTAACGGTCGTTTTTGACATAGTGTAGGGCGGCTTAATTCACGCTGTTTTTTAGGTATTGCATAAATAAGGGTACAGGACGACCAGTGGCGGCTTTTTCGCTACCTGAGTGCCATGCGGTGCCCGCAATGTCTAAATGTGCCCATGCTTGACCGTCCTCAACGAAGCGCGATAAGAAGCAGGCGGCGGTGACTGCACCTGCGCCTTTGCCACCGATATTTTGCATATCAGCGATAGGAGAGTCGAGTTGCGACTGATACTCATCATCCATCGGCATGTGCCAAACGAGGTCGCCTGATTGATTGCTGGCGTTCTCTAAGGCAAATAACACGTCTTCATCATTACTAAAGACCGCCGAGCGTACGTGACCTAACGCCACCACACAAGCACCGGTCAAGGTTGCCACATCGATAATGGCTTTTGGGTTATAGCGCTGCACGTAGCATAAGGTATCGGCGAGTACTAAGCGCCCTTCGGCATCAGTATTGAGAATCTCAACCGACTTGCCATTCATCGCTTTGACGATATCGCCTGGACGGGTGGCATCACCTGAGGGCATATTTTCGGCACAAGCAAGAGCGCCCACCACGTTAATCGGCAAACGGGCTTCACATAAGGCTTTAATGGTGCCAAGTACTGCCGCTGAGCCGCCCATATCGAACTTCATCTCATCCATCGCCGCACCCGGTTTGATGGAGATGCCGCCTGAATCAAAGGTTACGCCTTTACCGACCAGTACGATAGGCGCGTCATCATTGCTGGCAAGCGCATCTGTTTGCGCAGTCTCATCAGACGCTTGAGCTGCACCCATACCCATGGCTTTGAGCGGTAGTTTATTAGCAATGGCTTTGAGACCGCTGACTTTCGCGCTGCCATCCAATTTTTTGCTGCTAAAGGCTGATTTGCCTTGATATTCCATTAATACCAGTTTGCCCTCTTTACTAGAGCCACGCGCCACGGCTAAGAAGCACTCCATGCCCAAATCTGCCATTTGTTTTTCATCAATGACCGTTACTTTTAATAAATCAGGATAGGCTTTGGCAAGGATTTGCGCCTGCTCTGCCATATATGCCGGAAAGCAGATATTGCCCGGTTCATTGGCGACATCGCGGGTGAGGCTTTGACCGGCAAATACCGATTCGGCAAAGTCCAATGCTGCTTGCAAGGATGCATCTGCTAGCAAGTAGGTATCGGTTAAGACAGGCGTTTGCTGCTCTGATTTATATTTATCAAAACGATAGGTTGCTGCCAATAAATTGAGCGCAAATTGGCTGAATTCGTTTTCTTCTAAAGCGTCACCTAGGGCTACGGTGATAGAGGTCACGCGTTTTTGGGTGGCTTGATAAATGGTACTGGCGATTTTTTGCAGGCGGCTATGACTGAGCTTATTGACGCAGCCGACGCCGACGAGTAGCAATTGAATGGGGTTTTGCTTGGTGGTTTTTTTGTCACCTGCCAAGGCATAATCGGCGACAGTTTCGCAGGCTTTACCAGTAAAGTGGGAGACCTCAATCAGCTGCTCAATACGGGCGCTGTATTCTGTCAATGCCGACTCGGCAAGGATGTTTTTTTGGTCATCGACCAACACCACTAAACAGGCAAAGTCTTTATCTTTGGCTTCTTTTTTGAGTATTTTTTGGGTGTGGGTTTTGGGCAGTTGGGTGGTTAACTTGATATTCATCTCTTATTATCCTTGTTAGAATGTGGAGGTCGCATACTGATGCGGCACAAGTAAAAAATCGCCACGCCGCGTTATCGTTATTTTGCGCAGGCGGAGGAGCAACTATCGCTAGTAGTGTAGCATATCCGCTTATCCATGCGTATGGCGTAAGGCTTAGGTAATGTTTTCAAACACATTTTACAGCCATTTTTTACAAAAACATGGTAGCATTACTGGTTACCTTGATGGTCTATAATGGCGTTGGTTATCGCTGCTATCAAGTAGATAAAGTGCCCTTCCTTTTTTAAAATCTGTTAATAATTTTGCGAAAAATCGCCTGCATGCTGAGCGCTAAGAGTACTTATTGTGATATTACGCCGCTATATGACCCGTCAAGTTGCCTCGACCACCGCTTTGGTGTTGGGGTTTTTGGTGGTGCTAATGTTGGGTGGGCGTCTGATTCGTTATTTCGGTCTTGCTGCTGAAGGGGGCTTGGATGTCAGTTTATTATTTACCATTATTGGTTATAATTTGCCCTATTTTTTGGAGCTGATACTGCCCCTTGCCTTTTTTATTGCCTTAATGTTGGTATTTGGGCGGCTGTATGTGGATCAAGAAATGGCGGTGATTAATGCCAGTGGCGTATCGCGTGGTAAGCTGGCACGCTTAATGACGCCGCTGATACTGGCTTTATTTGTTGGTGAGGCGGCATTATCGGTGGTGGGTAAACCGTGGGGCGTGCGCTCATCAGAGACCATTTGGCAGCAGCAAGCCTTGATGAGTGCATTTGATTTGATTCGCCCCAATGAGTTTATCAGTAGTGGCAATTATCATCTGTATGTGGGCAGTTTGAGTGAGGATAGAAAGCAGCTGCAAGATGTGGTGCTGATTCAAACGCAGCCGACCGCAAAAGGTACGGCTGCCCAAAGCAGTACGCTAAATGAGCTTGATAATACAACATTAGCCGAGCAGTTGGCGCTCTCTGAGCTGCCAGATTTGCCCAAAGTGCTAAGTGAGCGTCCTAACCAAGCGATTAGTAAGGAGACCATCACTCTTGCCAAACGCGCTGAACAAGTGGATACGGGAGAGAGCGGTTTGACGCAGCTAGACTTGTTTCAAGGACGGCGTTATGAGGTCGGCGCGGGGAGTCTCAAGTACAATCAAGTCAGCTTTGAGCGCTATCGCATCACCTTAACCGAAGCCTCCAAAGAAGTGGTCACCGAAGACAATATAGAAACGCAAGCGATTGTGCCATTATGGCAGGCGGCAACAGGTGCAACCCCTGTGGCAAATGTCAATGCGCTACGTGCCGCTCAAGGCGAGTTGGGTTATCGCTTTGCTTTGCCGTGGCTGATGATTATCGCGCCGATGCTGGCGGTGCCACTGGCGCAAGTGCGTCCACGGCAAGGGCGCTGGCTGCGGCTGTTTCCCTCGATACTGTTATTTGTCAGCTGCGCTCTTGGGATTATTTCTCTCAAAAATGCGGTCAGTCAAGGCAGCGTCAGCGTATGGGCGTATGCGTGGCTGATACTCGGCTTTATGACGCTGGCGCTGTATCTGAATTGGGGCAGCCGTATCCAACATCGAGTGCGTTTTCGCATGAGTGATAAGCAGGACGCCATTATCAACACCCAAGATAACTCAAATGGAGGGCAAACTTGATGCGCGCCTCATCAACCTCCAAATCCAAGCGGCAGTTCAATGCCTTAGCGGTGCTAGGTCGTTATGTCAGGCTCAATGCGCTACTGGCCATTGTCGCGGCAGTGCTGGGACTGTGGGCGCTGCAGCTTATTTTCTCCTATTTATCTGAGCTGGATTCATTGACTGACAGCTATACAATGGGCGAGGCGCTGAAATACATTTTTTATCGCTCGCCGTACTTTTTAGAGCAATTTATGCCGACAGGGGCGCTACTTGGGGCGGTGGTTGGCTTGGGTTTGCTGGCGAACAAAAGCGAGCTGGTGGTCATGCGCGCCGCGGGCGTGAGTGTCTATCGTATCGTTGGCTGGGTATTGCAGCCGGCGTTGTTATTTGCTGTATTGGCATTATTGATTAATCAGTTTGTGTTGCCGGTGAGTAATCAATTAGCAAAAGACATCAATAATGAGGACAGCGGCTCATTAGTAACCTCGGTGCGCGGCTACTGGACGCTGCAGCCACGCATTAACAGCACCAGCGCTGGTAATAGTGCAGCGGACGGCAGCGATATTTTATATATCGATTATGCGGATGTCCAAGGCAATATTGGCGAGGTGAAGCGCTGGCATTTGGACAATAATGGCATCTTGCAAACCGCCATTCATGCCAAAGGCGGCAACTATATCGGGCGCACGCTGATAGATAATAGCAGCGCGCAATATAGCTATAACTGGCAGCTCAATGACATGACCACCTTGACGATTAATCAAGGCTTTGACAGCAGTCAAGCCAGTAGCGCAGCCACCACCTTGAGTTTGCCGTTTGCGCCCGAATCGGTCTATCTGCTGACCCGTCAAGCCGAGGATTTATCACTGACCCAACTGTATGAGCATCGACAATTTATGCGTGGGCAAAACAAGCGCTCACTGGCACATGAATTGGCATTTTGGCAAAAGCTACTCTCCCCTTTATCGATTCTTTCGCTAGTGATTGTCGCTTGCTCGTTTGTGTTTGGCTCTTTGCGTACCCACAGTTTGGGCTTGCGTATCGTGGTGGCATTATTATTTGGTTTATTGTTCAGCTATATTCAGGATTTGGTCGGCTTTGTGGCGCTTGCCACAGGATTTTCACCGCTCTTAATGGTGCTATTACCGATTATTGCCAGTGCTATTTTGGGTGGCTATTTACTTAAACGGCAGATGTAATGCTAAGATTTATCAATAAAAAAGCACGCTAAATGCTTAGGATTTAGCGTGCTTTTTTGTGCTTCATTATCGCGTTTAATCTTTGGTCGCCATGGTAATGGTATAAGTTTTGCCCTGCTTAATTTTTTCACTATTACCAAATACTTCCGTAAAGGAGCGTTTCATAAATTGACGCAAGCCATTAATGGTGACCACATAAAAACGTCCGCCTGAACGCATCCGTGCATACGCATCGAGGAAATATAAATAATGTTGCTCTTTACCGACTTTGGCAGGCAAGTTTGACATCACAAGGCTAAAGTCTTTGTCTTTTGCCACATGATTAAAGCCGTTTGACAGGTGCACATCGACATTTTTTAGACCGTTTTTCTCGCAATTTAAACGCGCATATTCTACCGCCATAAAATCTTTATCAATCAAGGTATGCAGACCATTTGGACATTCGCGCGCCGCGGTCATGCCGAGTACGCCATAACCACAGCCCAAGTCGATTGAATCATCATCGTGCTGGAAGTCCACATAATCGAGCAGCATCAGGCTGCCATCATCGAGCTTTTGCGGGGAGAAAATACCCCACGTGGTGGCAAACTCAAATGGCTTGCCGAGGACGTCCTCACTGAAGTGAATATCGTCACGCCAGTGTTTGGCTTTTTGTAGGAGCTCGCCGGGGGGTCTATGTTTCATGAGATTCTCAAATCTTATAGGTAAAAGGATAATAGGTTATGGCAGGTATTGTAGCGAGAATTGGGCAGGTTTGCAGCTAGGGATTTGCAGGATTTTTAAGTCAAGGTACGTACCGATTCCAACCCTCCTCTCGCTTGATGCGGCTTGCGCATCCTATTATTGGTTGTTGTTAACGTTCAATAGAAAATGACTCTAATGATGGCGCGCGTTCACCCCATCCTGTCCAATAATCTATAAGAACAATGCGATTATTTTTGAGTGATTTAACTTTATATAATATATTACCTGGGGGCGATGTTTTATTATTTTTGTCTCGTTGTACGAGTATAAAATCATCATCGTCTAACCAAATAACGCGCCAATGACTAACCAATTTATCATTTCTTTGGCATTCAATTTCGTTGCGCCATTTAGCCGATAGACTATCTTTGCCAAACTCTATGCCGGCGCATGATGCACCATCCATAATAAGTCTGCTATTTGACAAACTCTCCTTATACCCAGCCTGAGCGCTTGTTTGACCTAGCATGAGTAGAGCGCATGAAAAGATAATACTGGCACCGATTTTGTGCAAAATTTTTGAGTGCTTCATTGGTTATTCTCTATTTAATATATTTATCAACCGCGCGGATGGTGCTCGGCATGTAACTTTTGCAATCGCGCCGTCGCCACATGAGTATATATCTGGGTGGTGGATAAATCACTATGCCCCAATAATAACTGCACGCTACGCAAGTCCGCCCCATGATTAAGTAGATGGGTGGCAAAGGCGTGGCGCAGGGTATGCGGTGATAAGTCTTTATCAATACTGGCGATTTTGGCGTATTTCTTTAAGAGATACCAAAAGTTTTGCCGCGTCATATAACCGCCTTGCGCGGTCAAAAACACCGCTTGGCAATTACCCGATTTTAAATGCGCAATCAA